>NZ_BAAIHN010000007.1:0-98398 GCF_054784775.1 Lacticaseibacillus boliensis | reverse complement strand
TCGTTGAGAGCCAATTTCAGCAGGTGCATACCAGTCAATATCGCCATTCCAATATTCCGGTTTTGCCGTGCTTGGGGTTCCCCCTCCAATAATCGAAGCCACATCCCCAAGCTTACGCTGTTCCCAATCGTCAGTGAATCCTTTGAAACGAATGGTCGGAATGAGCCTCTGGTTTCCTCGATCTTTACTCATAGTCTAGAACTCCCTTCAGGTCATCGAGGAGCTTCTGATCAGCCAAATCGGTCACTACCAAATCTGCCATCATTTCCTTCAATTCGGTGTTAAGCTTGGCTTCTTCTTCTGAAATAGACTTCATGTCAGCAAGCAGTGCCGCCGTATCAATTGGTGCCTCTTCTTCAAAAGTATCCACATATCGCGGAATGTTTAAGTTGTAGTCGTTTTCTTGGATTTCAGCTAACGGAGCAAGGTGCGCATATTTATCAACATCCTTGCGCGTCAAATAGGTTTCAACGATCTTGTTGATATCCTCTTCACGCAATCGATTACTGTTTTTTTGCTTCTCAAAGCCCTTGGACGCATCGATAATCATCACATCGTCTGATGAACGGTTCTTCTCTAACATCATGATGATTGTTGGAATACTGGTATTGGTAAAAATCTTCTCTGGCAGCCCAATAATCCCAGCAATATTGTGATTGTCTAACAGTGCTTGCCGAATTTTTCCTTCCGCGGCCCCTCGGAACAAAACGCCGTGTGGTAACACAATCGCCATACGACCATCAGCTTTCAAGTGATAAAGGCTGTGTAACAAGAAGGCATAATCCGCCTTAGTCTTCGGCGCCACACCGAACTTGAACCGAGGGTCGTCCTCTCGGTTTTGATTGTCCCAGTGTTGCGAATACGGTGGGTTGGCCATTACGGCATCAAACATCCGCGGGTTATCCACCCCTTCAATAACGCCATCCGGCCAGTCGTTGTTCAGCGTATCCGCATTGCGCAAGTTGATATCATTATATTCAACGCCATGCATCATCAAGTTCATGCGGGCAAGGTTGAAGGTCGTCGTGATCAGCTCTTGTCCGTAATACTTGATCGCACCACGCACCCCGGCGTTACGCATATATGACGCCGTGGTCAGAAGCAACGAGCCGGACCCCAGTGCAGGGTCATAGAGACTGTATTCCTCAACATTTTCACGGCCAGAGGTCAGAATACGCGCCATGATATCTGAAACTTGGTGCGGCGTATAGAACTCCCCGGCCTTTGCACCGGAGTTTGCGGCAAACATCCCAATCAAATACTCATAGAGATCGCCGAGCACATCCGCGTTGTCGTCCAGTTCGATCTTATCCATCAACTCGATCCAACTCATCATTGTTGCCGTCCGCGTCTGTGCATTTGCGCCAAGCCGCGAAGACGTCAAATCCATGTCGGCAAAGATCCCAGCAAAATCATGCTTAGCGTCCGGACTTACCCCTTGGTCAAAATGAAGCAAGGCGTCTGCCACCATGGTCACATTGAACTTATCTTCATCGATGGCCGTCTTCCAGTCATCGAACATATCACCAGGCTGAATCACATACCCCAGATTGCGTTGCATAAACTCGGCAGCCTTCCCCGCATCTTGTGCCCATACATTCGCCCAGGTCTCACCACGGAGCACGCTTGTTAGCCACTTCTCTGCTTTCTCAGATAAGAACTTGTAGAACATCACACCGAAGACATAGTTCTGATACTGTGACGGCTCAATCTTACCCCGAGTGTCATTCAAGGTTTTCCAGATCAGTGCTTCTCTTTCGTGCGTTAACGCCATCGTGTTACCCCCTATTTGTTGGCTCAAGAGTGATTCTCTGAGCATTTGTTTTCATACTGATTATACAGAGAATTCGGTGGAGTTTCAGGGTAAGTTTCCAATATAGGATGCTTTCTGGACAAATAGTAGCCGCATAAAGAATACATAGATCTTTGTCAAATAGGATGAAACCTATTATTTATCATGAGATAATGGAACAGTTTCTCACCCTACATCATCTTGTAGAACACTTGCCACATCATTGTGATGACATATTTTTCAATTGCTGGTAAATCTGATATTGTCCAGATCAAGATGGATACCCCAATATCAACATACTAACAACACTGTCCACCATGGCGACATCAACCTTCCAGAAAGGACATACGCCAACTGGATTATCGCGGCTAGGAGCGTAGGCTTGATTCACCGGCATCTGCTGGAGCAGATTAGGTACTGCACCCGTCTGGAACATCAGACCCGATTCCGCTACTATTAGCGTGCAGCGATTCACCAGTTACACAGACCCCCCAAAAAATCATCGGCTTAGTCAAAAAAATCCCTGCCTGATTAGGCTTTTACAGCCCAAACTTGGCGGGGATTTTGGCGGGGAACGTAATAATTTCCCCGCCAGTCATATCCTTTGCATCTCCCGAAAACGCCGTTAAATCAACATTCCGGACTCAATTAACATGTACCTTTTATTCCCATTCAACCGTTGCCGGCGGCTTGGAGGTAATATCATACACTACCCGATTAATATGCCCAACTTCGTTAACGATCCGCGCGGAGATCTTCTGCAAGACTTCCCAATCGATACGAGCAAAGTCCGCGGTCATCCCGTCGATACTGGTGATAGCCCGAATAGCGATCGTGTAATCGTAGGTCCGGCCGTCGCCCATGACGCCGACAGAGCGGAACCCTGGCAAGACGGTGAAGTATTGCCAGATGGATTCGTCTAAGCCGGCTTTCTTGATTTCATCACGCAAAACCGCGTCGGATTCGCGAACGATTTCGAGCTTGTCTTCGGTGACTTCACCAAGAACCCGGATTCCAAGACCTGGGCCTGGGAACGGCTGGCGCCACACGAGTTCGTGCGGGATCCCGAGGCGTTCGCCAAGTTCGCGGGCTTCGTCTTTGAACAGCTTGTTCAGCGGTTCGATCAACTTGAACTTCAAGTCGTCTGGCAAGCCGCCGACGTTGTGGTGCGACTTGATGGTCTGCGCGGTATCGGTACCGGATTCAACCACGTCGGTGTACAACGTGCCTTGCGCCAAGTATTCGATGCCGTGCAACTTGCGGGCTTCAGCGTTGAAGACTTCGATGAAGTCGCGGCCGATGATCTTACGCTTTTGTTCCGGATCAGTGACGCCTTTGAGATCGCCCAAGAAGCGTTCGTGAGCATCAACCTTGATGATCTTGACCCCGAGGCCTTTGCCCAGAGATTCCATCACTTGGTCGGCTTCGTTCTTGCGCAACAGGCCGTGATCGACGAAGATCGCGGTCAGCTGAGACCCGATCGCCTTGTTCAACAGCGCCGCAACAACGGAAGAATCGACCCCACCGGACAAGCCGAGCAGGACCTTCTTATCGCCAACTTCATTGCGGATGGCTTCGATCTGCTGGTCGATGAAGTCGCCCATGTTCCAGTTGGCTTCAGCGTTGCAGACGTCGAAGGCAAAATGATGCAGGATCTCATGGCCGTACTTCGTGTGTTGGACTTCAGCGTGGAACTGGATGCCGTAGAACTTGCGCTCGTCGTCAGCCATCGCTGAGATCGGGCAGTTGTCGCTGGTGGCCGTTGCGTGGAAGCCGGCTGGGGCTTCACGCACCAGGTCCCCGTGGCTCATCCACACGGTCTGCTTCTTTGGCAAGCCTTCGAAGATGACCGCGTTGTCATCGGTGACGGTGATGTTGACCTTGCCGTATTCACGGTTGTCCGCCGGCTCCACCTTGCCGCCGAGACGCTGAGCCATCAGCTGCATGCCGTAGCAGACACCTAAGATCGGAATGCCAAGCTTGAAGATGTCTTCATCGACACCTAATGCGCCTTCGTCATAAACTGAGTTCGGGCCGCCAGAGAAAATGATCCCTTTTGGCGCGATTGCTTTCACTTCCGCAGCCGTGATCGTGTGCGGCTTCAGTTCGGAGTAAACCCCGAATTCCCGAATGCGCCGCGTGATCAACTGGTTGTATTGACTCCCATAATCAAGCACGATGATCTTGTCGTAATCTTGGTTTGCCAAGCTTTTCCACGCTCCCATTTCTTGTATTGCACTAATTCTACTGATAAATCGGCTTGCGGTCAATCTGCGATGAGAACTTTCCCATCAACGCTTGCCGCGTATGAAAAAACAGGCAAACCACACCGGCTTACCTGCTTGGATCAGAACTTACGCAACGACACTTGGTCGATCACATGGTTAGTGGTCTTATGTAAGATCACGTCTGCGCGATTTTTGGTCGGCAAGATGTACTCGTTGAGGTTGACCAAGTTGACCTTGTCCCAGACGTCGCGCGCCATGGCGAACGCTTCTTGGCGATCCCCGATGGCGTATTGATAATAGTAGTTCGTCGGGTCGGTGAACGCGGTGTCGAGCAACATCCCGAAGCGCTCGAGATACCACTGCTCGATCAAGTTGGGATCTGCGTCGACGTACAGCGAGAAGTCGAAGTAGTCGCTGGCGTAGATTGCCTGCTTGCTCGGCAGCTGCAAGACGTTGATCCCTTCGACGATCAAGATGTCCGGATGGTCGATGACCTCTTCTTCGCCTGGCACGATGTCATAGATCTGGTGCGAATACTTAGGCGCCCGCACGACGCCTTGGTTGTTCTTCACGTTGTTCAAGAAGTGGATCAAGAGATCCATGTCGTAGCTTTCCGGGAACCCTTTGCGCTCCAGGATCCCGCGCCGTTCGAGCTCAGCGTTGGGATACAGAAAACCATCGGTGGTGATCAACTGCACGCGCTTGTCTGGATACGCCCGCGACAACATCAGCTGCAACAGGCGGGCGGTGGTGCTTTTACCCACCGCAACAGACCCGGCGATGCCGATGATGAACGGGTGGTTGTAGTCGTGTTCTCCCATGAACTGGCTGAGGTCATATTCCGCGGTTTGATAATCGCGATACCGCACATGGATCAGATGCCGCAGAGGGCTGTAGATGTCTTTGACATCTTGCATGCTGACGACATCGTTCAGCGATTGTAGCTGATCGAGTTCAGCATCGGTGACCGATGCGAAGTTGCGTGTGTGAAAAGTCGCCCACTCCCAGCGCGGGAAGACGTAATAGTTCATTCGAGATTCCATGACAAATTCTCCAGTCGGGCCGTCCAGTTAGCCGGCGTGTTTCTTATTATTCTGCTGGATAGCTTGCGCCTGATCGAACAGCGGACAACCAACATCCCCACAAGACTTGCACCCGTCGCCTTTTTGCTTTCGAAAGAAACGGTTGTAGATGACGATGCCTACCGCTGCAAAAATGATCACCGCAATAATGAGTGTTGCCATCAGCAATTCCTCCTATGTTAGCACTTTCAACCCTGCCGTTGCAAGGCGCTCAGGCTAATTCCGGTGCGGCGGCGTGCTCGCGTTTGATGAATAAGCCAAACCCGATCACCGCCAGCGCCACAACTGCCAATCCTAAACCTAACGGCGTCGTCGTTCCGGCGATCACAGCGCCGATCTGGTTAACGATCGTGGCGACCATGTAAGCCACCGCGCACTGATAGCCGACCGCATACCATGTCCAACGCGTGTCGCCGAATTCTTTATACATCGTCCCGATCGACGCAAAACACGGCGCACACAGCAGGTTAAACACCAAGAACGCGTAACCCGCCATCGGGGCGTATGCCGCACGCAGTTGGCTTTCAAAACTCGCCATGCTGCCACCGCCAAACGCGACGCGGAAGGTGCCGACACAATTTTCCTTGGCGATCAAGCCAGAGAAGATCGCGGCAGTCGCCCGCCAATCCCCGATGCCAAGCGGGGCAAACACCGGCGCGATCACACCGCAGATGGTACGCAAGATGCTGTGGTTTTGATCGACCATCTGCAGGCGGAAGTTGAAGTTGGCCAAGAACCATAACAGCACGCACGACGCGAAGATCAGCGTCCCGGCCTTGTAAACAAAGGCCCGGCTACGGCTGTATACCGAACGCACGATGTTGGCCGCTTTGGGCAAGTGGTACGCCGGCAGTTCCATGACAAACGGTGACGGCGGGCCGGCAAACAGCCGCGTTTTTTTCAAAAAGATGCCGGAGCCGATCACCGCCATGATCCCGATGAAATACGCGCTTGGCGCCACCCAAGACTGGCCCGGGAAGAAGGTCCCAGAGATCAGCGCAATCACTGTCAGCTTGGCAGAACAGGGCATGAATGTCGTCAACATGATGCTCATGCGCCGGTCTTGCTTGGATTCGATCGTGCGTGTCGCCATGATACCAGGCACCCCGCAGCCGGTCGCGATCAGCATCGGGATGAAGGCCTTCCCCGATAGGTTAAACTTATGGAAGATTCGATCCATCACAAACGCGATGCGCGCCATGTAGCCGCAGTCTTCCAGCATCCCCAGACACAAGAACAACATCATGATTTGCGGCAAGAAGCCGAGGATCGACCCGACCCCACCGATGATCCCGTCGACGATCAGACTTTGTAGCCAAGGTGCGACCTGCCAGCTTTGCAAGGCGCCGGTCGCCAAGTGTGGCAACCAGCTGCCAAACACTGTGTCGTTGAGCCAATCCGAACCGATGGTGCCGACAGTTTGGATCGATAAGTAGTACACCGCCCACATCACCGCGGCAAAAATCGGTAACGCTAGCCAGCGGTTGGTGACGATCCGGTCGATGCGGTCCGACGCGCTTTCGGAGAAGTCTTCTTTGTCCACGACGCTCATCGCGATCACGCGCGCGATGAAATCATACCGCGCGTTGACGATGATCGAATCGCTGCTATCCCCGAATAAGTCTTCAGCGGTGGCAATCGTTTTTTCGATGTCTTCTTGCTGCTTGGCAGACAAGGCGACTTGCTTGACCACCTCAGGATCCCGCTCGAACAGCTTGATGGCATACCAGCGCCGCTGGCTTTCAGGATATTCGCTGAGCTGGTCTTTAATCAGACTCAGTGCCGACTCCACCCGTGGGTCGTATTCGGGAAAAGGATACGTGCCACACTCGGGGTCGCGGTCCAGCATCTTAGCCACCAGATCGTCGACATGCGTGCCGTTCATCGCACTGATGCCGATCACCGGAACTCCCAAGGCGTAGCTCAACTTGTGGAGGTTGATCTCGCGATTTTTCTGTTTGGCGAGCACATCCATCATGTTCAGCGCCAAAATCAGCGGCCGCCCGGTTTCCATCACCTGCAAGGTCAGATACAAGTTACGTTCCAAGTTCGTGGCGTCGACCACGTTGAGCACCCGCGACAAGTCGCCTTCCAATAAGAAGTTTCGCGTCACGATTTCTTCTGACGTGTACGGCGACAGCGAATAAGTCCCCGGCAGGTCTTGGATGACGACCTGCTTATTTTGGCGCAGGCGGCCGGCTTTGCGCTCGACGGTGACGCCAGGCCAGTTACCGATCGCCTGCTTGGCGCCGGTCAACGCGTTGAACAGCGTGGTTTTGCCAGAATTCGGGTTACCGACCAATGCTAACGTTGCTTCAGGCATCTCCGCCCACCTCCTCGACAAGGATCGCTTCCGCATCCGCCTTGCGGATGCTGAGCTTGTAACCGCGCACGACCAGCTCCAGCGGGTCTCCCAACGGCGCAACGTTGTAGACCTTGATTAAGGTGCCACGGGTCAAGCCCATGTCCATCAAGCGATGCCGCAACGCCGCTTCACCGTTCAGCTGGGCGACGATGCCTTGTTGGTGAACCTTGAATTCTGCCAGCGGCTTGGCGTTTTCAGAAGCGACTGCGTTATACGGGCGCACCTTGATCTGGCCGGCGATCTCACCAGACATCGCCAGGCGCTGCCCTTGAAAATACACCAGCATCCCGGAATCCCCGCTGGCGGTTTGAATCACCGTCAGCCGCTTGCCCGGCAACAGGCCAAGCTCGGCAAGGTGTTTATTGAGGCGATCGCGGCCGGTGACAGCCATGATGATGTAGTCGCCCGTATGACGCAATTCCGTCAATGTCTCCATAAGCGTCGCCTCCGTAGTCTCATAGTATTTTCATAATACCGTGTTTACCCGAAAAAGTATCTGTTTTCATCCCGAAAACACGGCTCCGCACAAAAAGTCGCCGGCTGTGCACAATCTTTCTCACAGATTAAAACAATTCCAATTGCTGTTTTTCATCTTCTAGTAGGTTCTGCTTGGGATTGTGGTGCAGTCCGGACGGCGTGCGCGCCAGTCAGATATGGCTGGAACGGCGCGAGGCGCTCAGAAGCTAACTCAGGCAAAGCCTGAGTGGATCTTCTTCGACGCCTTTGTTGTAAGCGGCAAGCCGCTAACAACAATCTCGCGCCTGAGCCATATCTGACTTCCGCACACCCCGTCCTCACATTTGTGTTCTAATTCAGCAGAAGCGCCAGTTTCTAAGCTACCAGAAACCGATCACAGCAAGATAAGAATTTATCCGCTGATATTCGCCAAACACGTTATCTGCGGTTAACTCAATCTGCTTATCAAACTAAAAATCCTGCCACGCAAAATCTACGGTGCAGGCAAAAGTGACGGAAGCAGGTCGGGCTGACGTGGTGGCATCGTTGTTGGCGACTTGTCGCCATACAATCAGCGCAGGTGAAGATCCACTCGAAGCAAAGCTTCGAGTTAGCTTCATCGAGCACCGCCTCCACGACAGCTCGACTTGACGGAGTCGCTTTTGCCTGCACCCGCCAGCGACAGCCACTCCGCCAACAAACCGCACCAAAAAAGACGAACCGCAATGGCTCGCCTTTCTTAACGACTTATAAACTGACTTTGGGTACGAGTTGGCGGCGCGCCTTGTTGGCTTGGCGGCGCTGGTCGTAGCCGGCATGCAGGCTGGCACTTTCCTCGTCATCAGGTTCGAGACTTGGTAACGGCTTGTCTGTCGTCGACACGAACGTGGAAAACGCGTAGCCGGCGAGATAGCGCTCGCCGGTATCGAGGTTTTCGCCAACCATCTTCGTGAAGACTTCCAGTGACTTGTGGCCGACGCCGGTCACGACACTGAGATACATCAACGCGTGGCCGAGAGACACCGGCTTGAGGTACACCATCGAATCGACGCTACCGGTCACCAGCTCGCGCCGGGCAAGCCGGTGAGCCGCGATCGACGCGCTTTCATCCAACCAGGCCAAGGTCTGGCCGCCGAAAAGGCTGTCGTGCTCGTTCATCTGACCCTGAAAAATACGATGGGTCGTGATCGCTTTGGTTTCAGACATTAACATTAACAATAACTCTTTTCGTTAGATTTCCCTGAATTATTCGCCGGTCGCATATAACGTTGCCGGCACCTGGGCCAACAACGGTGACAGCTCCGGTGTCGCCAGAATCGTCAAACGGTGCATTGCCCGGCTGGCGATCGTGTACAGCAACTCACGCTCGTCTTCTTCATGGAAGAAGTGCTTGTTGGCCTGCCACAACACGACAGCGTCAAACTCCAGCCCTTTGGCCAGATAAGACGGCACGACGATCACCCCAGCCGCCAAGCGCTGATTCTCCGAACGGATCAGCGTCGCGGCATGACCAGCGTCTTTCATCAGCTGATAGACGTGTTCCGCTTCTTCCAGCGTCTTGGCGATCACTGCCGTGGTTTGCTTGGCGGCATCGTTGGTCGCCAGTTGCGTCAGCAGATCCCCCACCAGCGTCGCTTCATCCGGCCGCACCGTGATCGTCGGCAGCGGTCCTTGGCGGTTGAACGCGTCGATCTGTTGTCCGGAGCGCAAGATCGCCTTGGTGAAGTCGGTGACCTGCTTGGTCGAGCGATACGATTGCGTGAGCTGAATCACCCGCGTTTTGTCCGGATTGAAGAGTTTGGAAACATCTTGGATCAGCGTATGGGAGTCCGACTTGGTGAAAATGGCCTGGTTCAAATCGCCGAGCAAGGTGAACTTGGCCTTGGGGAAACTCTTGCGCAAGTAGGCCAGCTGATACGGTGTGTAGTCTTGGATCTCGTCGATGAAGACATAGCGCATGTCGCGCTCGCCGTGGCGGCCGGTCATCAGGTCGTACAGATGCAGATACGGCGTCGCGTCTGCCATCGCCAGCCGGCGCTGCTTGAATTCGTTCAAGAAGTCCTCGACATCATCTTGCCAAGCGGCTTCATCGAGGCCAAAAGCGCTCAAGTCGACGTACTTGCCGGCGTTTTTCAAGAAGGCGAGGTATTGTCCGCGCACGTTCAAGAAGTGGTTGCGCGCGATCGCCAGGCGAATCTCTTTGAAAGCATCTGTGACGATCTTGCGCGCGTAGAAGCGATACTCGTCGTCAGAGTTCTTGAACTCTTCCGGGCCGCTTGCCTGCAACTCGCGGATCCGCTCTGCAGACAGGTCTTCGACCATATCTTGGACCCACTTGGCCTTCATCGTCGATTCGACCTTGCGATTCAACATGTTGACCAAGCGCTCCTTGGTCGCGTTCAACCGGTTGCCGAGATGGTAATTGGCGTTGAATGAATAGAAAATATCGCGGATCCGCTGCTTGGAGAAGAACACTTCCCCTTGGAAACGGATATCGCGGAACTTCATCCCTGAGGCTTCGAGGCTGGCCGCATAAGCCGCCGTCGCGTTGAAAAACGCGAGGCTACCTTTGAGCTTGGCGACTTGCTTTTGCGCCGGAGTCTGCACGACTTCAAACTGCGAAAAGAGGTTTTGGACCTCGATGTTTGGCACCCGCCGCGTCACGTATTGATAATACGTGAACTGCACCATATTCTGCTCGCCCAACTCCGGCAAGACGTTGCCAATGTAATCGGAGAACAGCTGGTTGGGGCTGAACATGATCACCTGGCTGGCGTTCAAATTGCCGCGATAGCGATACAGTAAGTAAGCGACACGCTGCAACACCGCAGAAGTTTTCCCTGAACCGGCGGCCCCTTGAACGAACAACAGCTCGGCCTTGGTGTCACGGATGATCTGGTTTTGCTCGCGCTGGATCGTCGTGACGATGCTCTTCATCTGCGTGTCGGACTTCTCACCCAACACCTCCAGCAACATCTGGTCACCGATGGTTTCGGTGGTGTCAAACATCGTCTGGATCTTGCCATTGGCGATCACAAACTGTCGCTTCAGGCTGACATCGACGGTTTGCGGCCCGTCCGGCGTCTGGTAGGTCACATGGCCCAAGCCGCCGTCGTAATAAATCGAACTGATCGGGGCACGCCAATCATAGATCAAAAACTTGCCTGCTTCGTCGGTGAAAGAGCCTAGTCCGATGTAGATCGTCTCTGGCTTTTCCTTTCCTTCTTGAAAATCGATCCGCGCAAAATACGGATTGATCTGCAGGCGCTGCACCGTTTTGAGTTGGGCGCTCGACTGTTGCCAAGAATTGGCGCGCTCGTCGAGCATCTGTTGTTGTTGCTGAATGGAAGCGGCCGTTTCGATGGTCTCAGCATCGTTACTCAAGTTGATGGAAAAATCGTTGAAGAAGTTCTTGTTCAGCGACTTCTCTTCGGCTTTGGTGCGGTCGATTTCAGCCCGCAAACGCTTGTCGGCAACGCCGAGTTCATCCATGATGCCGTCGAGATGATGCTGTTCGTATTGTTGCTCTTTATCCACTGGCACATCCTCCATATCTACAACAAAATAATCGTTGTAATATAGTACCACTTTTAAGGAAGTTTCTCAATCTCGCTCACAACTTGTGGTAAACTACCGATAGATTCTAGGGAGGAAAAAAATGCAAAGCCTATCATTGTTGATCGTCTTGTTTGCGGCGTTGGCCATCCCGTTGGTGATGGCGAAATTCAACATCACCAGCACCCCCACCGCTGTCGCTGAAATCGTCACTGGTATTGTCTTGGGCAAAAGCGTCTTAGGCGTCGTCGCCAACACCAGCGTCTTGGCCGAACTGGCGAGCCTCGGGGTAATCGTGTTGATGTTTCTTTCCGGGATGGAAATCGACTTCAGTTTATTCAAACCGCAATCCAAAGATCCCAAGATCGGGCCGGCCAAGTTGGCGATCTTCGCTTACGCCAGCATTGTGGTCGTGGCGGCGATCTTCGCCACCATCTTACAAGTCACCGGCTTCTTCTCCCACGCGGTATTTGCGACGATCGTTTACAGCACGGTGGCACTAGGCGTTGTCATCGCCGCCCTCAAGGAAAAAGAGCTGCTGTCCAAACCCTTTGGGCAAACCATGTTGCTGATCGCTGCGCTTGGGGAGCTGATCCCGTTGATCAGCCTGACCGTTTACGCGTCGATCAACGGCTCGTCAAGCAAAAGCGTGTGGTGGCTGCTGGCGATTTTTGCCGTTGCCATCTTCTTGTTGATGCGCTTCCGCAAGCCATATCAGGTCTTCGCCCGCATCGACAAGGCGACCACGCAACTGGACATTCGCCTGGCGTTTTTCCTGATCATCACCTTGGTGACCGTCGCTGAAACCGTTGGCGCTGAAAACATCTTGGGCGCGTTTCTCGCCGGCATCGTCATGAAGCTGTTGCGGCCGCGCGAAGAGACCCAAGACAAGCTGACCAGTCTGGGATACGGCTTCTTCATCCCGATCTTTTTCATCATGACCGGCGTGAAGATCAACCTGCGCACCTTGCTGGCAGATCCGCGGGCGGTGGCCCTGATCCCGATCTTGTTGATCGGCTTTTTCCTCGCCAAAAGCCTGCTGGTTTTCATCTTACAACTGCGCTTCAAACGCACCAACGCCGTCGCCGGCACCTTCTTGATCTCGACGACCATCACGCTGGTGGTTCCTGCCTTGACGATCGGGCGCGATCTGGGCATCGTCTCCAGCCAGCAGTCCGGCGCCTTTACGCTGGCGGCGATCATCACCTGCATCTTCAGCCCGATCTTGTTCAATCGCTTCTATCGCGCTGAGCAAGAAGACTTTAAGAAAACCGTCGTCCACTTCATTGGCACCAACCTGCTGACGGTGCCGATCGCCCAACAACTCTCCCGTGGCCTGTACGATATCACGATGTTCACCGACGACCCCGCCAAATATGGCACCTACAACTCCGAAGTGAACGTGAAGCTGATGCCCGCCTTTTCCCAAGGGGCGCTGACCGAAGCTGGGGCTTATGACGCCGATGTCGTCATGCTGGCCTACTTCGACCACGACAAGAACTTCGAGCTCGCGCAATGGGCGCTGGCGGCCAAGGTTCCACGGATCATCGCCCGCTTCGAATCCAAAAACGTCCAAAATCCGCGCTATGAAGAACTGCGTGCCGCTGGTGTCGAAGTCTACAACACGATCGACGCCTCGATCTCCTTGTTGCGGTCTTTGATCGAAACCCCATCGACGTTGAAAATCCTCGATGACACCAACGCCGGGATCTTTGAAATCACCGTCAACAACCGCCGCTACACCGGCATGGAAATCAAGAACCTGCCGTTTGTCAACGACATCACGATTTCTCAGATCTACCGTGATCGCCAATTCATCGCCCCGCACGGCGACACCCAGATCCACCTCGGCGATCACATCATCTTTTCCGGCGACAAAGCCGCTGTCGGTGAGATCCGTCAGCAGTTGGAGAAACTGAACTAATGTTGCTGAACACGGGGAAAGCGGTTTCGGTGTCAATTTATCTTCAAATTTTTAGTCTGATTGTTATCTACTTACGATAACTTGCGAATATTCTAAGCAATTAAACCTTAGTTGATCTATAAGTATGAGACAATCATCGCACACAAGTAGTTTACCTTAGCAATAACTTCCACAGAGGCAATTACAAACAAATTTAATTGGGGGAACGTATTATGGGGATATCTGACATCTTTCGGGGTAAGGAGTTTAAGTCCGAGATTGAAAAACTTCGGAATGAGAATGCAACCCTTCGACAACAAGCAGAACTTAAGTTATCGGCTCAACAAATGAAACCTTCAGAATTAGCGCAACTCATCAAGGATAGACAAGCCGAGCTTTCAGAGTTAGAAGCGCGCATTGCCAATGAAACCACTGATCATCGAACTCGAATTTCCAACCTAAACGCAACTGAGGAGCAACTCAAGGCAGATGCGCAGGGACTTCAAGACAAGATCAATTCCCTTAAGCTTGAGCTTGGCGAATATGACGATCAGGCAAATATGGCAACCTATGGCTTATACGTGCCTCGATACGATTTTGCAACCTCTCTCGGGTATAAAGATCAACTTCAACTGGTACGAAACAGCCAAAAACAGCTGATAAAGCAGGAAATTGCCTTCACAATTTTTACCCCGATGACGCTGAATGATTCCGTCACCAAGGGACATGCTATGCAAAAGAAAAATGGTAAACAATTAATTCGCTCGTTCAACGTTGAATGTGAAGCCGCAATAAACAAGGTTACCTACTCAAACTTCGACCGTATCGCAACACGAATTCAAAAATCGTTCGACCAGCTCAACAAACTGAATGATCCAAATGGTGTCCGCCTGACTTCTGATTACCTCGAAAGTAAGTTAGATGAACTTCATCTGGCATATGAATATGAAACAAAAAAGCAAGACGAAAAAGACGCTTTGCGCGAGCAACGCGAACGCGAACGGGAAGAAAAACAAGCCCAAAAGCAGATTCAAACTGCCCAAAAGAAACTTGATAAAGATCTTGATCACTACAAAAAAGCCTTTATTGAACTACAAGAGAAGCTTGCTACTCTCGAAGGAACCGATCGTGACGCCGTTCAACTAAGTATGAAAGAACTTCAATCCAATATTGAAAAAGCTGAGGCAGACAAAAAGGACTTAGATTACCGTCAAAAAAACGCAACGGCTGGATATGTTTATATCATCTCTAATGTTGGTTCTTTTGGCCCCGATGTTGTAAAGATCGGTGTCACTCGTCGCCTCGATCCAATGGAACGTGTATCCGAACTAGGATCAGCGTCTGTCCCTTTCAAATTTGACGTTCACGCCCTCATTTTTTCTTACGATGCATACGCACTCGAAGCTGAGCTCCATCAACGCTTTGATTCCCAACGGGTAAACAAAGTGAATAATCGCAAAGAATATTTCAAGGTACCCATTATGGAAATCGAAAAGGTTCTCGAAGAGTACAAGGATCTTACTATTGATTTCACTGAAGTTCCGGATGCACCAGAATTTAGGGAATCTCTCGCAATTGAAGCAAAATAATCTCCTCGCCATGTGTGGAGTGCTCTGCATGTAACAAGGACAACGTCCAGAAAACTGATTGACGAAAGAAGCTGAAACGTAGGGGAACAAATATGAAAAAGTGGATTAAATTGGGACTGGCCTTTATTGTTGCAGTTAGTTTGGGTGCGCCAATTGCAGAAAGTCTATCATACAGCCAACCAACGCTGGTACAAGCCACGAAGAAGAAATACACTGAAAAACACGTTGCAAAGTTAAAACTGGGTATGACGGAAAAGCAGGTTAAGAAGTTACTTGGTGTAGCTCATGCTAAAAGATCAACGACTTGGATCTACACTTCCACAGGTTCTGTCTCTGGAGGACGCGTTTATTTCAAAAAAGGTAAGGTCTCAGGGGGAACCATCGGAACATTATCCAAACAAGCAAACACAAAGTCTAATAACTCGAAGGCTAAGAAGGTTGCACCAATTAATGCCGCCATTTCCAAATCTTTAACAGAGGATCAGGGATTCGCTAACGGCACACTCGACGAAAATGGTAATCCCACACAAAGCGGTACTCCGAACAGTTCCTACGACTGGTCAACATACGTAATTAGTATTAAAGTATCAAAATCGGGCAACTCATACAAAGTCACTGGACAAGTAAATTCTAAGATTGCGGCACTCACCGATAGCTCAAAAAAAGAACTGGCTATCCATATCCAGAGCCTTGCACTTTCCACATTAGCGGAGCTTAATAAGGCATCCGACGAAGCACTCACCGAAGGCTTGTTCACTGATATTAAGTCTGGAAAGCTTGCTGTCGCACAGTCCCATTTAACTGACTACAAAGAGATTCGAGTATACTAAGTCTTTTGTCAAATATACAACCGGGTGTAGGTCCGGAGCAGAGCTATCCCGCTTCCTTCCGCAGAACAGCAGACACCATCCAGTTTCGGCGCAAGACCTTTGTGGAAGTGCTACAATAATAATAATTTATGAAAGCGGTGATTTTTGATGAAACAAGGAACCACGATCATCACCTTGGACAACGGCTACCACTTGTGGACCAACACCCAAGGTCAAGGCGACATTCATCTGCTGTGCCTCCATGGTGGCCCTGGCGGTACGCATGAATACTGGGAAAACTTCGGCGAAGAACTCGCCGACCTTGGTGTTCAAGTCCATATGTATGACCAGCTGGGCAGCTTTTACTCCGACCAGCCGGACTACTCCGATCCAGAAAATCAGAAGTATCTCACCACCGACTACTTCCTCGATGAAGTCGAAGAAGTCCGCCAAAAGCTCGGTCTCGATAACTTCTATCTGATCGGTCAAAGCTGGGGCGGCGCCCTCGTGCAGCTGTACGCGTTGAAGTATGGCAAGCATCTCAAAGGCGCGATCATCTCCAGCATGGTCGACAACATCAACGAATACCTCGAACACGTCGAACTCTGCCGTGAAGAGGCCTTGCCACCTTCAGCCGTTCGCTACATGAAGAAGATCGAAGCAGAAGGCAAATGGGACGACGCCCAATATCAAAAGTATGTTGACGTGTTAAACGCCGGCTACGTCGATCGCAAGCAACCACCTGCCATCAGTCACCTGATCTCGACGATGGCGACCGATGTCTATGGCGCCTTCCAAGGCGACAACGAATTCGTCGTCACCGGCAAGCTCAAAGACTGGGATATTCGCGATCAGATCCACAACATCACGGTGCCGACCTTGTTGACCTTTGGTGAACATGAAACGATGCCAATGAAGTCGGCCCAACGCATGGCAGAAGACATCCCCCATGCCCGCCTGGTCACCACGCCAGACGGCGGTCACCACCACATGATCGATAACGCCCCGGTTTACTTCGCGCACTTGAAGCAATTTATTCGAGACGTCGAAACCGGCAACTTCAACGATTAACAAAAAGAGTCGAAGCGGCATGATGCCGCTTCGGCTCTTTTTTAATTCATTGTGTGTTCGTCCGGATATGTTTGATCCTGATATTTTTCTGCCAACGCACGGGTCAAATAGTAGTTGTCGCCGACCCACGCCCCTGCACCATAAGCGGTTTCCAACACCGGCTGCGACTGCCCGTCAAGATTACGCGTGACGACCCGATAATAACCGCCATCACCGGCAGATTGATACCAGCCCTGGACGTTGATATACGCGACCCCATCACTGTCTTTATAATTTGACGCGGCGCCCCAACTCATCTTGGACAGATCAGAATTACTGTTGGCTGATTCCATCAAGGCTTTGTCTTCCGCTGTGCGCTCGCTGGCTTGATACACTGGTTCAGGCTTGCCATTGTCTATGTTTATCGAATTGGCGGTGATGGTCAGCGTATGCACCGCTTGATCATCTACAGAATAGCTATACCAGGTATGCTGATACTGCTGGTCAAACACAACGGCATGGCTGGTCGACTCTGTGGCTGTCGGCTGGCTGCTACTACTGGACTGTGATGATGACACGACCTGGCGACTCGAACTGGATGCTTGCGAACTTGAACTCGAATCCGCCGTCAATAAATCTGGCGTCTTGCCGGCGACGATCTGCTTGAAGCCGCTGGTCAAGTCGTGATTGGTCGTTTCCGTCATCTTCAATAAGCCATCGTCCAGACCAGTTTGGCTGACCCAGACGTGCGTGGTGCCGTCGGCGGTCACCTCAAATAAGTACAAGATCTTGTCAGCATCGTCAGCATCTACCGCAACGATGTTGGCCGCGGTGGTCGAACCCGCTGTCGCTTTAGGCAACCAGTTGACCTTGGTGGCCTTATCCCCGAAGCGCACGCGCTTGTTTTGGCGAATATAAGTCGATAGATCGATGTCGTTCCAAGACGTGCTGGTCTTGGTCGTCACTGCCGTGTAGTTTTGCTGCATCTTCACGCCAAACTCACCCATGAAGGTTTCCAGCCGCTGGGCCTTAGCGGAAGACCAGGCCAGCTTCTTTGTCGGCGCTTGGACGACCTTGCTGGTTTTGCTACTGTTTGAATCTGTTTTTGACGCCGGTGCCGCTTTTTGTTGGCAGCCTGCCAACACCCCAGAAGCGAGCACAACCAGCGCCAGTTTACCCCAAAGTCTCAATTTTCTTACCTCTTTTTCTACCGTCGTCTCCGATTTGCGTGGCGCTTGGCAAGCACCATAACCGCAGAAGACTAGTTGGCCGAATTTTGTACCATCTGTTGCCACTTCTTATTCATCGCGGTTCCTCCCTTTTTCTTCCTACTTTTAGTTTAGCATACTGAGAGCGCTTTTTAAGCAATCCATATGCTACCCTGGAGGCAAACGAATCGGAGGGACTCCACATGAAAACAGTCACCGTTTATCTCGTGCGCCATGGGCAGAAATGACCCATGGCGCAATCTCGATACGTTCGATCTGAGTTGTCTTCCTTTTGACCCACTGATAGATGACAGCACCATTGGAAATGTTATATTGCCGAGCTAGTTGAGAGTAAGCCATGCCACCGGCAAGGTATGCCTGGACTACTTCAAGCATGAGTTCTTCAGAATATGCTTGATGAAGGCGCCTGCTTAGTGCAGCCACCCCACCAGCATCATAACGTTCTACCCACTGAGCAATCTGTGAGTCATGAACACCATACTTTTTCCGGATGGTATTGGCCGCCATCCCATTCTTCACTAAACTAATATAGAAGCGCTTCTCTTTCGCGCTGTATCTTGAACCTTTTCGGCCCATAAAAAATACTCCTTCCTTAGCAGGCAAGCTTTGATTATTTGCTTGTCTACCTTGGCAGGAGTATACCCAGCGGAATCATGCCGCTTCGGCTCTTTTTTAATTCATTGTGTGTTCGTCTGGATATTTTTGATCCTGATATTTCTCTGCCAACGCACGGGTCAAATAGTAGTTGCTATCGACCCACATCCCTGCACCAGAAGCGGTTTCCAACACCGGCTGCGACTGCCCGTCAAGATTGCGCGTGGCGATTCGATAATAGCCGCCAGCGCCTGCGGTTTGATACCAACCCCGGACGTTGATGTACGAGACCCCATCAGTATCTTTGAGATTCATCGCGGCGCCCCAACTCATTTTAGCTTGATCAGGCGGGTTGCCAGCATCGGTGCTTTGCAGGTAGGCCTTGTCCGCCGCTGTCCGCTCGTTGATCGAATACACAGGCTGAGGCGTGCCGTTATCCATGATTATCGAGTTAGCAGCAAAAGTCTGCGTATGCACCTTATGATCATATGCAGAATAACTATACCAGGTGTGCTGATACTGCTGGTCAAACACGACGGCATGATTGGTCGACTTGGTGGTCGTCGATTGGCTACTACTACTGCTGGACTGCGAAGAGGATGCAACTTGGCGACTCGAGCTGGAGGCTTGCGAACTCGAACTTGAACTAGAATCCGTCGCCAATAGGCTTGGCGTCTTGCCGGCGACGATCTGTTTGAAGCCACTGGTCAAGTCGTGATTGGTCGTTTCCTTCATCTGCAATAAGCCATCGTCCAGGCCGGTTTCGCTGACCCAGACGTGCGCGGTGCCATCGGCGGTCACCTCAAATAAGTATAAGATCTTGTCAGCATCGTCAGCATCCACCGCAACGATGTTGGCCGCGGTGGTCGAACCCGCCGTCGCTTTAGGCAACCAGTTGACCTTGGTGGCCTTATCCCCGAAGCGCACGCGCTTGTTTTGACGGATATAAGTCGATAGATCGATGTCGTTCCAAGACGTACTGGTCTTGGTCGTCACTGCCGTGTAGTTTTGCTGCATCTTCACGCCAAACTCACCCATGAAGGTTTCCAGCCGCTGGGCCTTAGCAGAAGACCAGGCCAGCTTCTTTGTCGGCGCTTGGACGACCTTGCTGGTTTTGCTACTGCTTGAATCTGCTTTTGACGCCGGTGCCGCTTTTTGTTGGCAGCCTGCCAACACCCCAGAAGCGACTATAACCAGCGCCAGTTTACCCCAAAGTCTCATTCTCTTACCTCTTTTCCTACCGTCGTCTACGATTTGCGTGGCGCTTGGCCAGCACCATGCGTAGATCATAAACCCCGATCAATACAAAAATCAATGCCGCAACCACCGCACCTGCCGGATACTTATCCCACAGCCGATAAACCACATATCCGCCGCCGGCGAGCGCCACGACCGCAGAACCCAGCCAATAGCCGCCGGAGCCAGCCGCAGAAGACTGGTTGGCCGAGTTTTGTACCATCTGTTGCCACTTCTTATTCATCGCGGTTCCTCCCTTTTTCTTCCTACTTTAAGTTTAGCATACTGAGAGCGCTTTTTAAGCAATCCATGTGCTACACTGGAGGCAAACGAATCGGAGGGACTCCACATGAAAACAGTCACCGTTTATCTCGTGCGCCATGGGCAGACATGGTTCAACCTTTTCAACAAAATGCAAGGTTGGTCGGACTCGCCGCTAACAGACAAAGGCATCGCAGACGCTGAACGTGCCGGCAAACTGCTCAGCCACATCACCTTCACCCATGCGTATTCCAGTGACACCATGCGCGCGTCCAACACCGCCAGAACCATCTTGAGCAAGAACATGAACACCAACGTCGAGCTCACCATCACGCCGTTTTTCCGTGAACAATTCTATGGGTATTATGAAGGCGAAGACTCTGCCAAGACTTGGTACGCGGTCGGTGCCCCACACGGCACCCCGTCATTCAAAGAAATCGTCGCCAAATACGGCGTCGACGCATCTAAAGATTTCACCCACGACGCGGATCCCTTCGGCGCCGCAGAAGATGCGCTGACGTACTGGAACCGCCTGCAAAAAGGCTTCAAGCTTCTGCGCCAGCAAAACCAACACGGCGACAATGTCTTGCTGGTCAGCCACGGCACGACCATCCGCAGCATCGTCGACAAGTTTGGCAAACAAGACGGCTTTACCGTCCTCGAATCTCCGCTCAACGGCTCGATTTCCAAGATCGCCTTGACCGATGAAGGCGTCAAAGTCTTGTCTTACAACCAAACCGAACTATAACCGGTCAAAAAGACCCGCCTTTCGTCGAAAGGCGGGTCTTTTGCGGCTTAGTCTGTCGCAATGTCTTTTTTGATCACGATACTTTCATACAGCCACACGGTGAGCGCGTAATACACCGCGTAAAGGATAATGAAGATGCCAAACGGCAACAAGAGGTTGTGGTAAGGATGTTGCAAGAGCCCGACGAACAACTGCAGCCCGAACAAGACATGGACGATCCCGAGTAACCCAGGGAACAAGAACAACGCCCCAATCTCTTCGCGGACGGACTTGCGCAACAAGCCTGGCCGCACCCCGATCTTTTGCAGCATCAGGTAGCGGCTGGCATCGAAGCTGGCGCCGCTTAAGATCTTGAACATCAGCGTCGATGCCAGCATGGCCAAAAAGGCGATCCCGAGGAAAAAGCCCATGAACGCAAGTCCCGAGTACATGCCATTGATCAGCTCGTAGATCATGAATTTCTGTCCCGACTGATCCATCGACTTGACGTGGTATTGCTGATTTTGTTGCGTGACCATCGTCTTGATCGCATCGTAGTTCGCGGCAAAATCTTTCACCTGATAGGCCTTGATTGTGCGGGTCGTGCCGGCCGTCTTCACGAAATCAGCGTGTGAGACGACCTGCATCTGCCGCGCGTTGTCCGCAGGGATCCGAAACTGGGCGAGTTGCGTGCTGGCAGACTCGGCGTATTGCGCGAAGTTTTCTGCCGTGACGGCGACTTTTTTCCAGTTGCCGTGGTTGAAGATCTCCAACTGCAGCGGCCGCGCATCGAGTTCTTGCGCATCGAGATACAAGTTCTTGGCGGTGACCTTCTGCGAATAAGTATCGGTGTGGGTGACGCCGGTGAGCCGCTTGGCCGCGGCCTGCGTCTTGGCGCCGGCGTCGATGGTCACCACGTCATAAGCACTCTGGCGGCTGGCCATCTCCGGAATATCGTGCTGGAAACCCAGCCCGACGGTGATTGCTCCTAACGCTAAGGCGAACAGCATGGCGACGACCGCCAAGATCTTGGTGTAATCGCGGATGCGAAAGCTCAGCTGACTGAGCGTGAACGTGCGCAGCCCTTTTGCGGCAAAACGCTGGTTACGCTTGAGGAGGCCGATCAGCCACACCAGCAAAGCGTTGAACAAGAAGTAGGTCCCCATGACGATCGTCACCAGCGCGATGCCGATCGCCATCATCTGCAGGTGCATGAGTTGTTGCATCGCCCAATACCCGATCGCCAGCAGTACCACCGCCAATACCGCCTGAACGATCAGCGACCAGCGCTTTTGCTGGATGCGATTCGGGGTCGTGGCCGCGTGCAGCAAGGTCAGCATGGGTGTTTTCAACAGCTTGGCGGCGTTCATGAACGCCGCGATGACAAACATCACAATGAAAAAGCCGAAAGTGACGACCAGCGCCGGTCCCCAAAACACAGAGAAATGCGTCGCCGGGGCGTGTAACATCCCGATCAACATGTGCCCGGCGATACCGGTCAGCCCCATGCCAACGATCACGCCGACGATCGCCGCCAACAAGCCGACGCTGACGGTTTCGATGAAGATCAACTGGGCGATCTTGCGCGACTTGGCCCCAAGCATCATGAACATCGCGTAATCGCGCTGGCGCATGCTCATCAAAAACGTGTTGGCGTAAACGACATACACCATCGTGATGATGACCAACAGCACCTCACCGAAACCGAAGATGATCGGGGTCATCCCGATCGGTGAGTTGCTGGTCAAGAAGGCCTTGTTGGTCGCCAACGCCATAAACATATAAAATACCGCGCTGGCGATCACCAGACCTGAAAACAAGACGGCATAATCGCGAAAACGCGAACGGATCCCGCCTAAAGCTAATTTACGTAACATGATTGCCTCCGATCACTGCTGGAACGTGCCAAGCGTCTCTAAGATCTCTTGATAAAACGCCGCTTGGCTCTTGTCACCGTGCACCAACTCAGAGCCGATTTGGCCGTCTTTGATGAACAAGATGCGCTGCGCATACGACGCGGAAAATGGATCATGCGTGACCAAGAGGATCGACACGCCTTGGTCCTGGTTGAGGCGGGTCATCGTGTCTAACAGTTCCTTGGCAGACTGAGAATCCAGCGCCCCGGTCGGTTCATCGCCGAACAAGATCGCGGGTTCTTGCACCAGCGCCCGCGCGGCGGCGACACGCTGCTTTTGCCCGCCTGAAAGCTCGGTGGGATAGTGGTCGAGCACTTCTTGAATCCCCAAGGTGGCAGCGATCTTATCAACGGCGGCCACCTGTTTTTGATGGTTGACGCTTTGCAATGCCAGCGGCAAGGCGATATTTTCGCGGGCCGTCAGGTTCTCCAGCAAGTTGAAATCTTGGAAAATGAAGCCAATCTGCTTGGCGCGGAAGTCGGACAGCTTGTCGCCTTTGAGCGCCGTCACGTCTTGGCCGTTGATAGCAACCGTGCCGGACGTCGGGCGATCCAGCGTCGATAGAATATTTATCAGCGTCGTCTTCCCTGAACCAGACGCCCCCATGATCCCGACAAATTCACCGGGTTGAACGGAAAAGGTGACCCCTTTTAACGCTTGGAACTGTTTTTCGTTAGCTTTGCCGTAAGTCTTCGTGACCGCATCGACGGCAACGACAGGTTGGTTTTGCATCAAAATTACCTCCATTGATGTTTCGTATGAAGCTATCGTACCGTAAAATTCTGCCTGATGCGCGAACATCATCTAACAAAGCTGTAAGGCGCGAAAGATTTCCCAGGAAATTTCTGCAAAAGCGTTCCCTCATCTATGAAAATTTAGTAGAATGGGACGATTGTGCTTTTGCGCACCAATGCGCTGAAAGGAGGCACCCATGTACCAGAACAAAGCGCCAGGCGCGTGTGCCAGCCGCTTATAGCTGTCGCACGTACTTTGGAGGACAACATGCAGTCTGATACGAAACAAAAGCAATATATTCCTTGGGTCATCGTCGGTTTGATGGACTTTGTCACCGTCATCGGCTTTGACGACATTATTTATAACTTTCAGAATCAAGGCCTCGTCGCCGTCACCTCATGGGTGATCATGACGATTTTTTACGTCATTCCTTACAACCTGATCGTCGCCCACATGGGATCGACCTTCTCTGAACTCGGAGGCGGGATCACCAGCTGGATGCGCCAAACCAACGGCGACACCGTCGGCTATTTCGCCGCGTGGTTCTATTGGATCACCGGCCTGCCTTACGTTGTCGACGTCGCCAATTCTGTCGTCATCTCGCTGGGCTGGATCACCAACGGCAACGGCAACATCCAAGCGCACCTAGGCAATGCCTGGTTTGGCGTGTTGACCGCCGTCGTGTTTGTCGTGTTCATCTGGCTACAACACTTTTTCAAAAACAAGTCGCTGGAAGTCATGTCGACCATTGGTGGCGGCGCGATGTTTGTGATGACCATCTTGTTTGTCGTGATGACCTTCGTCGGCCTCGCGCATGGCAACCCGATCGCCACGCATCCGTTCCATTTCTCCAGCTTCATGCCCAAAGACTTCTTCTCGCTGTCATTCCTGTCCACGTTCGGCCTGTTCGTCTTTGCCATGAACGGCTCTGAACTTGCGGCCCCTTACACCGCAGACATGAAACACCCTGCCAAGGACTTCCCGAAGGCCTTGAAGATGATCGCGATCATGACCATGTTCTTGACGCTTTTTGGCACGTTCTCGTTAGGCGTGTACTTCAACGCCCATCACCTGCCGAATGATTTGAAAATGAACGGCTCCTACTACGCCTTTCAGGCAATCGGGCAACAATTCGGCCTGGGCAACGGCTTGATGTATCTGTTTGCCGTCGTCCAAGGGCTCTACATGCTCGCGCAGCTGGCGGTGATCTTAGACGCCTCTACCCGTGTTTTCTTGTCTGACGTTGCCAAGCGCTTCATGCCGCGCCAACTCACCAAAAAAACCGCAGACGGCCTGCCGATCAACGGCTACTGGCTGACCACGATCTTGTGTGCGATCATCATGGCACTAGGAGGAATGTTGCCGCAGATCAACGACATCTTTAACTGGCTGTTGAACCTCAACGGCATCGTGTCCCCATTTTCAACGATGTTCTTATTCTGGTCTTACATCATGGTCCGTCGCCACGCCGATCGCTTCCCGACGCCGGCCTACAAATACATCAAGTCTGACAAGTTGGGCTTGATCGTCGGGTTGTGGATGCTGATCATTACCTTCTTGCTGGCAACGATGGGCTTTTATCCGACCGACGCAACCCCAAAGACGTTTGCGCTGATGTTAACGCTGAACATCGTCGTCCCGATCGGGATGGTGCTGTTAGGCTTCATGATGCCTTGGATCGCCAAGCGCCAAGCCAACGGTAACGCCTTTGGCCGCGGCACCTGGTGGCTCTTCACGGCCATCGTCGCCATCGTCCTCGTCTATCTGATCAGCGACGGCATCAACACCAGCCTCCTCGTGCACCAAAGCACAGGGTTGCGCTACGGCACCACCGTTGTCGTCGATTTAATCCTCTTAGGATTGATCCTCAAGATGACCAAAAACGGCCGCAACGGCACCACAGAATAATCACCACCACTTCCGTAAGCGGAGGAGTCCCCGACTCCCCCGCTTATTTGTGCTGTCGTTGTCCGGCAGCGTAAGTCCTCTTTGGGATGTGTTGGGGATAGTGGTATAGGTCCGGACGGGGTGCACTCCAGACGGATATGGCTGGAACGGTGCGAGGCGCTCGGGAGCTAACTCTTCGCTGCGCTACGAGTGGATCTCCCTCGACGCCGTTGTTGTAGGCGGTAAACCGCCAACAACAATGTCGCGCCTGAGCCATATCTGTCTTCCGCGCACCCCGTCCTTACATTTGCGTCCTAAAAATTCAAGGTGGCGGTTTCCAAGACTGGAGAAATTGAATAGCGACCAGCGATATTAGTTGTGAGTGGTCTATTCATGATTGAATGAATCGTACTTGTCCGATACATCAAACTATCCTGATACGCAGAATCTAGGATGCGGGCGAAAGTGACGGAAGCAGGTCAATCTGACGTGGTGAGATTGCTGTTAGCGACTTGTCGCTTACAGCAAGGCGCAGGTGGAGATCCACTTCGTCGCAGACGAAGTTAGCGAAGCCGAACCCTCTCCACGACAGATTGAAACCTGCTGGAGTCGCTTTCGCCCGCACCCGACCGCGATTGGTCTACAGCCAACTATGCGCTTACGTTGCCGGACAACGGTAGCAAGAAGCTAAACACACGGAATTTTGATTTAACATTATTTAACTGTGTGCGCCTGATTATGGCCAAAAAATATTGTCAGAATCTATCAATCCTGCTATGCTAGACGGGACAAGGGATGCAATCGCTGACAGCCATCATCGTGGTCATGTTGCGACTTGTTTTTCACATTTAATCATCATATACTTCACATTATGTTGTCATTTAACGCATCAAAGGAGGTCATCACTCGTGAAATGGGGATTCATTAACGCTAGTCCTAACGCCAATGGGCACACCGCACAACTAGGGGCTTACTTATTAGCAGATCAAACCGCCACGACCTGGTCGTTGGTCGACTACAACATCAACCAACTCGGCCAACAACGAGACGACGACTTCCTGCCGCTCATCGGCCAAGTCGCCGCCTGCGATGCCTTATTGATCGGCACGCCGGTGTATTGGTCGGATATGACCGGTTTGCTCAAGACCTTCTTGGATCGCTGCACGCTGGTCGCCAAGCACTTCGACTTTTCAGCGATGCCGACTTACGCACTGATCGACGGCACCCAGACCCCTGCCACTACTGCACCCGGTATCGCCGTGGCGGTGGCACAACTCGCTGATTTTCTAAAACTCACGTATCGCGAAGCGGTTTATGTCGACACCAGCGTCATCAAGCGGCGCTCGGATTTTGCCAACGCGCTGGCCACCACCCAACAACATATTCGAACGGAGGCGAGCGCACATGCCTGACGCTTTTGTCGGCGATGACCTCGTCGTCGCTTATGGGCGAAAAACGATCATCGACCATCAACATATCCGCATCCCGGCTGGCAAAATCACCGGCCTGATTGGTCCCAACGGCAGCGGCAAGTCCACCTTGCTCAAGGCGCTGGGTGGTCTCAATCCCTTAGTGGCAGGCAAAGTCTCGGTCAACGGCCGCGATTTGGCAAAGCTGTCCCCTAAGGCGATCGCCAAAGAGATCGCCTATCTCGCCCAATCGCCGTCAGTGCCTGGTGATCTCACCGTCGCCACCTTGGTGCGGCTCGGACGGTATGCTTACCACAAGGGCTTTTTTGGCCACGATACGCAAGAAGAAGCACAGGTCCGCCAGGCGCTGGTCGAAGCCAAGATCGCCGATTTCGCCAACCGCCCACTGAACAGTCTCTCCGGCGGCCAACGCCAGCGCGCCTTCATCGCGATGACACTGGCGCAAAACGCGCCAATCGTGATGCTCGATGAGCCGACGACCTATCTCGATCTCACCCATCAGCTGGATGTCTTGAACCTGATGCAGCAACTCAATCGCGACGTCAACAAAACGATCGTTGTCGTGCTGCACGACTTGAACCAAGCCGCGCGCTATTGCGATCAGTTATTGTGTGTCCATGACGGCCAGATCGTCGCTTCCGGGACGCCAAGCGAAGTATTGACAGCCCCGCTGTTGGCGCAGGTATTTCAGGTCAGTGCCACCGTGGTCCAACCGGCTGGCTGTCAGTTCCCCCAACTGCTGAACGCACAGACGCTGGTGGACGCGTGAAGCCCGTGCGGTTAGGAGTCCTGAACGCCGGGCTCATCGTCTTGGTCCTTATCGTCGGACTGGTCAGCTTGTCTGCCGGCGTCCACTGGTACGCCCCGCAACGGCTGATTACCGGAGGCTCCTTGACGCACCAGATCCTGCTGGGGATCCGCCTGCCGCGAGTCATCTGCGCGGCACTGGTCGGGGCCTTGCTCGCGTTATCCGGCCAGCTCATGCAGTCGCTCGCCCACAACCCGATCGCAGACCCGTCGATCCTGGGGGTCAACGCCGGAGCCACGTTGGCTTTGATGATCGGTGGTTTGGCCGGGCTTGATCTCACCATCGCCAACACGGTATGGCTGAGTTTTCTAGGCGCCTGTATCGCCTTCTTCATTGTCTTAGCGCTGGCCATGCGTCGCGGAGGATTGGATATCTTGCGCTTTATCCTCGGCGGCACCGTCTTGTCCAGCTTGTTGACCTGTGTGGCTTATGCGGTCGGCCTGTTGACCAACAGCACCGCGCAGTTTCGCAACCTGCTCGTCGGCGGCTTCGCCAACGCCACCCCCGCGCAGGCCAAGGTCTTGGCGATCGTCACCGCCTTGGTCGTCATCGTCGCCATCTGTGCGCACAAGGAACTGTCGCTGATGATTCTCGACGACACCACCGCCAAAAGCCTCGGGGTCAATCCCGGCCGAATCCGGTTGCTGGCTGCGTGTCTGGTCGTTGTTTGTGCCGGTATGGCAGTGGCCGTCGCCGGCAACATCGGGTTTGTCGGACTTGGCATCCCCCAGATCATCGCGTATTTACATCCAGACCGGCTCGAGCGCAACATCGCCCCAACCATGCTCGCCGGGGCTGTATTCATGCTGGTGGTCGATACGTTGGCCAAAACGCTCACCGCGCCTAACGAACTGCCGCTGTCAGCGCTCAGTGCCATCTGCGGCGGGGCCTTCTTGTTTCTCATCTTGGCCCGATCGAAGGAGGTGGCAGCATGAAAAACTTGCTGTTCACCTTCGCCGCGGTCGTCTTAACGCTGGCTTTAGCGCTTGTATGCCTGATGCTCGGTGACATCCACCTCAGCTTCCTGCGGGTGCTTGGCGCCTTGTTCGGAAGCGGCGATCGGATCGCGACCCTCGTGGTCTGGACAATGCGCCTACCTTATGTCGTGGCGGCGCTGATCACCGGGACCACCCTTGCCACCAGCGGCTTATTGCTTCAGCGCCTGACCGCCAATCCGTTGGTCGATTCCTCGATCCTCGGGGTCAACGCCGGAGCCAGCCTCGGGGCGGTGATCCTCATCACCCTCAGTGCCAGCCACCACGGCCTTTCTGTGCAGCGGTGGTTGCCGTTGGCCGCGATCTTAGGCGCCTGCATCGCCTTGGCGATCGTTAACACGCAAAAAGGCGCACACTCGCGGCTGCTGCTCTTGTTGCGCGGCGTCGCCTTGACGGCTTTGTTGAACGGTGTGATCTTACTGCTCCAACTGAACATGAACACGTTTGACTTCGAACGCGTATTGACCTGGCTTTCGGGCAGCTTCTGGAACACCGACTGGGCGTTTCTGGCCCGCTATGGGGTCGTGGCGATCTTACTCCTGATTGCTGTGGCCGCACTAAGCCGCCCGCTGTCAGCGCTGATTTTAGGCGACGACATGGCGCAAAGCATTGGCGTCAACGTCGCCAGCACCAAGCGCTGGTTGCTGTTGCTGGCCATCGCGCTGGCAGCAGTCGCCGTGGCCGTCGGCGGGGCCATCAGCCTCGTCGGCTTGATGGCGCCTAACATTGCCAAATACATCTGCGGTAGCCGCTTCAGCCGGCTTTTCCCTGTCACGATCCTGTTGGGTGCCAGCATCATGCTCGCGGCCACCGCCGTCGCCAACAACCTTTTCTTACCCTCGACACTGCCGGTCGGGTTGGTGGTCGCGGTCATCACGATGCCTTACTTTTTATTTCAGCTTTTTCACGACTAGGAGGACTCCTTATGCGAAAACGATTCTTATTCATTGCCTTGGCCGCCAGCCTGCTCCTCGCCGGTTGTGCGAACAACAAACCGACGTCGACCACGCCTGCTACCCGCACCGTGACAACCACCGCCGGCAAAACCAAGATCCCGGCTCATCCCAAGCGGGTCGTCGCGACCGTCTATACCGACGAGTTGTTGGCGTTAGGCGTCCATGTGGTCGGCTCCACCCAGATGGATCTGGCCAATCCTTGGCTGAGCGCTAAGCAAACCAAGGGTATCAAGAATCTCGGCAACGCGATGAACCAAGAAGCCATCTTGAAGCTGGATCCTGACTTGATCGTCACTTCCAACGAAGCCGACGTGAAGAAGCTCAAGAAGATCGCCCCGGTCTTGTACGTTCCTTATGGCTCGACCGGCGATGTTTACCAGACGCTGGCCAAGTTTGGCACCTACATGAACAAACCCGCCAAAGCCAAGGCCGTCGCCAAAGACCTGAAGCAAACCGCCAAGACACAGGTGACCAAGCTCAAAGCCGCAGGGATCGATCCGGCTAAGACGACGGTATCCTTCTTCGACATTCAAGCCAACAAACTCTACGTCGATGGCTCGACTTGGGGCCGCGGCGGCAACGCGATCGTTACCGCTATGGGCTTTAAGCTCAATGCCGCTTCGCAAAAAGTCGAAGCCGGCACTGGCTACAAACAGATCTCGACAGAAGCCGCGCCGACTTATGCCGGTGACTGGATCTTCTTCTCCAACACCAGCGGCTCCAAGCAATCACTGGCGGACCTCAAGGCCAACGCCGTGTGGAAGCAGTTGCCTGCCGTCAAGGCTAACCATGTCGTTGAGTTGCCGTTCACGAAAATGTATTACTACGATCCTATCGCCGTGCGCGGCCAGATCAACTTGGTCGCCAAGACGATGCTCGCCCAACAATAGCTCAGCCGCCCAGCAGCCGTGTCTGCTGGGTTTTTTGTGCGTGCCAAACATGTTACACTAGACTTATTGAAGACGAAGGGAGCGAGCCGCCATGCGCCAGAAAATCAACGGCAAAGCTTAATTTAACACTCACAAGCAGGCTCGCAACACCCAAACGGTAGCCGTGCTATCGTTTTTTGTGTGGTTGCAAGCAGAAGGAGCCAACGTGCAAGAAACTCATCAACAACCTGAAAAAGTCCTGGTCACCGGCATCAGCCGCGGCAAAGAGGACTTCGATTACACCATGACCGAACTGGTCGAACTCGCCAAGGCGAACAACTATGACGTCGTCGGCGAACTGCGCCAGAATCTTGATCGCTCGACCGCCGCGTTTTATTTTGGTAGCGGTAAGGTCGACGAGATCCGCGAGCTGGCCGACGCCAAAGACGCCACCACCGTTTTGGTCAATGACGAACTGTCGCCATCGCAACTGCGGAACCTGGAACGCGAAACCAAGCACCACATCGTCGATCGCACTCAGCTGATCTTGGAAATCTTCGCCAACCGCGCCCAGTCCAAAACCGCGAAGATGCAAGTCGAGATCGCGCAGCTACAATACGCCTTGCCACGCCTGCATCCCAGCGCTAACAAGCTGGATCAGCAAGGTGGCGGTGGCGGCCTGGCCAACCGTGGTGCCGGGGAAACCAAACTCGAAATGGACAAGCGGGTCTTAAACAAGCGGATCGCCCGTTTGCGCCGTGAGCTCAAAGACGCCGACATCGGCGAAGAAGTCCGCCGCGCCCAACGTGAAACTAACGAGTTGCCGACTGTCGCCTTAGTTGGCTATACCAACGCCGGCAAGTCGACCACTATGAACGGGCTGCTGGCACTTTTCTCCGACCATCCAGAAACCAAACAGGTCTTTGAAAAAGACATGCTGTTTGCCACGCTGGACACCTCGGTCCGCCAAATTACCTTGCCAGACAAGCGCAAGTTCCTGTTGTCTGACACCGTCGGCTTCGTCTCCAAGTTGCCTCACACCTTGATCGACGCCTTCAAGGCGACCCTGGCAGAAGCGGCCAACGCAGACTTACTCATCCAAGTGGTCGACTACGCTGACGAACATTCTCAAGAGATGATGGCCGTCACGGAAAAAACTTTGGCTTCCATCGGCATCACAGATATCCCGATGATTGTCGCCTACAACAAGGCTGATCTGCGCGAAGGCGCCCAATATCCGGAAATCAACGGTGATGATTTGATCTACTCCGCCCGCGATCACAACTCGCTGATCAAGCTCACCGAGCTGATTAAACAGCATCTGTATGCCACCGATCAGACCAACACCTACTTGGTGCCGTTCACCGAAGGGGCAGTGGTTGATTTCATCAACCGCGAAACCAGCGTCAGCGCCACCGACTACACCGAATCCGGAACCCGGATCACGACCACCGTTAACCCGATCCAAGCCGGCAAGCTCCGCGGCTACCTGATCGAAGACTAACTGATTCCATAAGCGTGTGCCCCAAGCGGCCACACGCTTTTTTTTGATTTCCCGGGAAATAGTCACTCACCGTCGCGACTTGCTGCCGGCGTTTTGCAGGTGTGTGGCGCGATAACGGATATAGACATACGCCAGCACCCCGACTAAGACACTAAAGCCAACGATCGTGTACCATGGCCAATGCGCCCAGATCCGCAATGCCCCAAACGCCGCTCCGGCCAGTCCCGCAATGACAAACATCGTTTTGACCCACCGCGGCATCTTCAGCCGCCGCAGATGCGCTTGAAGGCGGGACAACAAGACAGACATCGCACTGGTAAGAATCATCACAAACAAAATCAACGTTGACCAAGTATCTGTGATGTCAAAATCGTGCCAGCCCAACAGATATCCGACACACCCAAAAATCAAAATGGCGTCGATGCCAAACAACAGCCAGCTGACATGCCGGACACGGTGCAAAACCGTGTCGCGCTGTTTAAACACGGCCTGCATCTGGGTGTCACCTTTAAGCAGGTCATCCAAAGAGAGCTGATACAAGGCACTCAACGCGATCAAGCTGGTGATGTCCGGATAACTGTGTCCCGTCTCCCAACTCGAAATGGTTTGCCGAGACACATGCAATCTGGTCGCGACAGTCTGTTGCGTCAAGTCTTGCGCGGTGCGGGCGTGTTGCAAGCGGTCTCCGATCGTGGTCATGGTGATCCCTCCATTTTTTCTTTTAGCATACGCGCGCCAGGCCTGAAAGCCTAGCTAAGAATCTCGGCATTCGGACCTGATTCAAACAAATAGGCGTCTTTGCAACGAATCGTTGCAAAGACGCCTATTGCAGATGGTTCAGCGTACGCCAGAAGACATCCGCTTGTTGATCATGCGCGATAGCAAAGACAGCGCGTAGTTGACGATGAAGTACAACACCGCCAGCGCGACAAACATCGGAATCATGTAGTTGATATTTTGCCCGTAGATGATCTGCGCGTGATAGGTCAGTTCTGGCAACAGGATGATCGTCGCCAAACTAGTGTCTTTGACCAGCGAGATGAACTGGCTGACGATCGGCGGAATCATGGCCTTGAACGCCTGAGGCAACACGATGTGAATCATCGCTTGCGAATAAGTCAACCCGTTACTGCGGGCCGCTTCCATCTGCCCGGTCGGAACCGCATTGATCCCGGAACGCACGATTTCGGCTAACATCGCAGATTCAAACACCGTCATCGCCACGATCGACGCGGGGATCACCGGCAACCGTACCCCGACGTTAGGTAACGCGAAGTAGGTGAAAAACAAGATCAACAGCAGCGGCAAGTTCCGGATCAAATCGATCACGAACCCGACCAGCGGTGAGAAGATCCGGATATTGACGTAGCGTGCGACCCCGAGCAAGGTGCCGATGATGAAGCTGAAGAAGATCGAGGTCACACTGACCTCAAGCGTCACCCAGAGGCCCTGCAGCAGGTAAGCCAGATTGACTTGAGAATAAGCATCGATAAAATTCTGCATGATGGGACCTCCTTTCTAGTCGACATTCCATTTTTTCTCGAGATACCGCATGAAATACGACAGCGGCATCGTCAAGATCAGATACAACAACCCCACCGCCAGATAAGTATCGAAGGTGTTGAAGGTCTCGTTGGCAATGATCTTGCCTTGATACATCAGATCGAACCCGGCGACAAAGGCCAGGATCGACGAGTTCTTCACCAGGTTGATAAACTGGTTGCCCAGTGGCGGGATGACGATCTTGATGGCCTGCGGGAAAATGATGTTCACCATGGCTTGCGTGTAGGTCATCCCCACTGACCGCGCGCCTTCCATCTGCCCGACCGCCACGGATTGGATGCCGGCTCTGATCGTTTCGGCAATGAACGCACTGGTGTAGATCGTCAAGCCGATCGTCCCGGCGGTGAAACCATCGATCTGCGCGACGTAAGCCGGCACGATAACGTAAAACGCCATCGTGATGACCAACAGCGGAATGTTCCGCACGACTTCCACATAGATATGGCCGATAACGCTTAATGCGCGATGGCTCGACAGTTCCATCAGGGCAAATGCCGTCCCGATGATCAAGCTGCCGATCAAGGCAATGATCGAACTAGCGAGCGTATACCCGAGCCCTGACAGCAGTGTCGGGAGGTGTTGGATGAGGATCGTGAACATTTACTCCACCTCCTTGATATCAAAGCCTGGCACGTCGCCAAACCATTTGTTGATCAACTTTTCGTAGGTGCCGTTTTTGCGCAAGGCATCGATCGCTTGGTTCATTCGTTTCGTCATCGCGTCTTGCCCTTTGTTGATGGCGATCCCGTACGGTTCTTTGGTGAAGGTGCCGCCGGTAACAATATAACGGTGGTCTTGTTCAGACATCCCGTACAAGATCCCGTTGTCGGTGGTGACCGCCAATCCTTGACCAGACTTCAACGCGGTGAAGGCTTGCGCATAGTCGGAAAGCTGTAACACAGTGGCTTGAGGCGCCGCTTTTTGGATGTTATCCACAGACGTCGACCCTTGAACCCCGATCACCTTGTCGCCTTTTTTGAGGTCTTTGACCGAATGGATGCGACTGCCTTTTTTTACCAGCAGTGATTGGCCGGCGTTGAAATAAGGTTGCGTGAAGTTCAAGACCTTCTGCCGGTCCGGCGTGATGGTCATCGTGGCGATGATTGCATCGATGTTGCCGCCTTTAAGCATCGGGACCCGGGTGTCTGACGTGACTTGCACCAGTTCCGCCTTGCCTTGAGGACCGAGGATCTCTTTGGTCAAGGCCTTGGCCATGTCGATATCAAAGCCTTCGATCTTGCCGCTCTTAGTGTTCATCAACCCGAACAACCGGGTATCCGCCTTGACCCCCCACACGATCGTCTTGGTTTGTTTGGCGTGTTGCAAGACGTCTTGATCAGCCAAAGACTTCCCACAGCCGGCCAAGGCGACCACAATGCCCAAGCACAACACGATCAGTGCCATGAAGTTGCGTGATTTTTTCATCTCGCCCCTCCTTAATGGTTGATGATCTTGCTGAGGAATTCTTGCGCCCGAGGTTCTTGGGGATGATCGAAGAAGCCGTTGACGTCGTCTGCATCTTCAAGGATCTGACCGTCCGCCATAAACACGATCCGGTTACCCACGTGCCGGGCGAACCCCATTTCATGCGTCACCACCGCCATCGTCATGCCTTGTTGGGCGATGTCTTGCATGACATCCAACACATCCCCGATGGTTTCAGGATCGAGTGCTGACGTCGGTTCGTCAAACAACAGCGCCTTGGGCTTCATCGCCAAACTACGCGCGATCGCGATCCGTTGTTTTTGCCCGCCGGATAATGCGGAAGGATAGGAATCGGCTTTATCTCTGAGCCCGACTTGATCCAGCAGCTTGAGCGCTTCTTCGTGTACCTCGTCTTTGTTGCGTTTCAGCACCAGAGTCGGGCCAAGCGTGATGTTTTGCATCACGGTCTTGTTGGCATACAAGTTGAAGTGCTGGAAAACCATCCCGACATTCTTGCGGATCTTGTTCATATCTGTCTTCTTATCAGCAAGGTCAAAATCGTTAACGATCAGTTGCCCAGACTGCACCCGCTCCAAGCCATTGATTGTGCGTAGAAGCGTACTTTTACCGGAACCAGACGGGCCAATAATCGTCACGACCTCGCCGCGGTCAATGGTCAGGTTGATATTTTTCAGTGCGTGGAACTTGCCATAATACTTCTCGACATCGTGGAATTCGATCATCGACATCGTAATCCCTCCTTTGTGGTATCTCCTCTGGCCCTTGACGTACACAGTGCCCTTATGAGTGATTATGAATAATTTATCATTTTTTAGCCATCTTGTCCAATTAAAAAAGGCTCTCGCACCCGCGTCGATAACAGCCTTACTGTTTCGCCGCGGGCGAGAACCTACATATATGTTGTCAGCGAGATGAGATCGCCCTTTTAAAGAACTTATCAAACCATCATTATCACGCTGATTTGTCATAAAAAAGCTTATGATTATTCAGCGACGCGCATCAACATGCGCCGCTTGCTTTGGCTGATAGGCGAGTTGAACGGTCAGCCCATAAGGTTCGCTTCTGGTCATCAGGCTCTTGCGTCCCATCTGCTTACTTTCACCGCCGGTCAGATACACGTGAGCTGCGGCCAATTGATACTCCGCCTTTGCGTCACGCACCGGGAGCAACCCCACGCGCTGAACCGTCGCCACAGGCGTGCTGCTCAAGGCGTTGACACCGCCGTATACCACCAGCGTGTCACCTTCCGCCACGACTTTGAAGAATGGGAGCTCGACCAAATTGCCGATCGCTGCCACTGGTTGATGCGACCGACGCGCGACTCTGGCGATGGCGTGATCATCCAACCCCGCGTAATTGGTGCTGAGGTTTCCTTGGGTAACCAAGCGGGCCACCAATGCGTCGAGATTGTTTTGTTGCGTGGGGGAGATGCTGATCGTCGTGGGCAACAACGCGTCGTCTTGGAACAACCCGCTGGCAGGACCTGACAGCTGAGATTTGGTCAGACTATTTTCGGCCGCCTTCATCTGGGCCTGATTGCCTCCGAGCGCTTTTTCCACCTTGGGCGAAATATCAAACTTCAATTGCTTGTCAGTGTAGTAATAAAAGACATTTAACACGATGAAGTATTCCAGCACTAAAAAGCCAATTAGGAATAACAATCCCTGCAGGCGGTAGCCCGGATAACGCAGTCCTTGGATGGCCGTATACAGCAAATAGAAGTTGGCCACAAACGCGACCACCGTAAACGCCTTTCCTTTGGCCTTATCTTGAATATTGAAATAACTCAACAGCCGATTGAGGATGTCTAATGCCGTTAACATGCTTTTGCCTCCTTAATCACTGGCCGCAGCCGATCCGGTGTCTTGCGTCGTCGATGACGCCGTGCCGGAATCAGCGCTACTCGACGATTCTGACCCGGCCTTGCTTGATTCGGCCGCAGAGCCTTGATTCGTCGTGTTGCCTTGGTTGGCGCCACCATCGGTTGTCTTACCTGTCGAGCTGGAAGACGCCCGCTCAGTTGTTTGAGGCGTCTGTTTCGTGGAAGCCGACTGTTGATCCGTTTGCGACTGGCTATTTTGATCTTGCGACTGTGCATCAGACGATGTTGAGGCATTGTCCTTGCTACTCGATGAAGCCGGTGCTGGCTTTTTACTGCTGGAGGTCGTCACCGACGAGCCGGTTTTAGCCGCCTTTTGGCTGGAAATCAAGGAACTCTGCGCCGCTTCAGACTTAGGCTTGGCGCTCGGGTTCACGGCGGTATTGATCACATTAAAACCGCTAACGAGAATAATGATGGAAACAATTGCTGCCGGTGATAATAATGGCGCTGTCCGGTATGCCATGGAATGGACTCCTTTCAAGAAAATATCATGCTTCGATTGTACCGCATCCTTCTCGACCGCTACCTTAAGTAAATGCAAAGAAACCAAAAGTACTGACGACGCGGCTAAGATTCCCCTAGTCAAGCCTAACAAACAAAATCAGCCAAGGCAAAGTCCTAGACGAAGGATTTTGCCTTGGCCGACCAGAGCGCGATCACGACCTGCTTAACGCAAGCTTCTTGGCGCAATCAGCACATAAACCATACAACTCGAAGTTGTGACTCTCGATCACAGCCCCTGGGACTTGATCTTCAAAATAGCCTAACGGACACATCTGCAACTCCTGGACGCGGTGGCAGTTGCGACAGATAAAATGGTGATGGTGCGGGTGTTGATAGTCGCATTGCAGTTTCACGATTGCCTGCTCATCTTGCACCTCAGACTCCAAAATACCAAGCCGCTCAAACGCCTTCACATTGCGATAGATCGTATCGTGAGACAACCCCGGATAGCGATCGCGCATGAACGCGTCGATACTCGTCACCGTGACATAACTATCTGCATGCTGATCGAGATACGCCACAAGATCGCGCCGCTGCTTGGTTACACGCATGCCATCGGCTTTCATCCGCTCAATTGCGATCGTCACATTCGACATGTTTTGCCTCCATTTTTAATCGTTATCATTCCGATTAAGTGAGTATAACACAATTTAATCGTGGACACCAGCAACCTCAAGGGCCACGGCGGTCATGAAATGGTCGATCGCTTTTTGAGCCTTCACCCAATCGTCGTTGGCAATCACCGTCGCATTGTGAGCCAACGCCTCCGGCAACACCAAGTCGCGCTGATACTCAGCTGACGCCAATCGTTGCGCGACCATCTGGGGGGCATCCCCGCGTGCAAGCAGGCGTGTGCGCAACACCGCAGGATCGTTGATCGTCAAAAACAATGTCGCCACTGCAGGCCCGAGCGTTTGGGCATATGTAATGGCGCCTGCCGTGTCTAACACAATGCTGGCAAACGCTGCGTGTTTCCAAGCCGCAAACAATGATTCATAAGAACTACCGTAGTGATAGCCGGCATAGGTGACGCTTTCGATGTAATGATTTTTGGCGAAGCTAGCTGCCGTTTCGAACGCATAGTCGACCCCGTCCACTTCCCCGACTCGCATCGGCCGGGTCGTGTGCGTCATCACCTTTTGGACGTGATATGTCGATTGCAGATAGCGACTCACCGTTGTTTTCCCGGTACCGGTCGCGCCTGTGATCACGATCAACTTATGCTTCACGTTGCGTGCCTCCTGCCATCTTGATCGGCACCACTTCGATGTGCAACTGATAAGCCTCAGTGGTATCCATCGCGTTAATAATAAAATGATCATCGGCAAACCAACTCAACGTCAAGCCATCTGCCACCAGCTCATCGAGTCGATGCAGATCTGAGGGCTTGGACTCGAGCCAGTCCATGATTTGATCATGCAACTGGTGAATATCCTTCAACGGACTCGCCGCCAGCTCGGTCACTAACAAGGCCACCGCTTTGTGCGTCGCTTGGTCAAAACTGGTCAGTGGTTCCGCATCGAAGCCGGCGTGAAACACCGCCAACGATTGTTGCTGATAACTTGCCCCTATCACACCATATTGCATCGCTAACGCCTCTTTTCCGGTTTTCTTTAGTATATCATCCTCAGACAGCAAAAAACCGCGGTTTCCCGCGGTTCGTCTGGAATTTACAGGCGTTTGGCAAAACTTGGCGCGTAATACGCCATGCTTTGGATCGTGACCGACTGGCCAGGTGCTGGCGCATGGATATACTGGCCACCCCCAACGTAAATCGCAACGTGTGAGGCCGAGCCGACACCGCCCCAGAAAAGCAGGTCGCCGGGCTGTAATGCCGACAGCGATACGGAAGAACCAACGTTGCTCATCGCAGCGGCGACACGCGGCAGGCTGATGCCCACTTGTGAAGCGGCGTAAACCACCAACCCGGAACAATCAAACCCACTTGGGCTGGTACCACCCCAGACATACGGTACGCCAATGTAGCGTTCCGCGATGCCGACCATCCCGCCGGCATTGCCGCTGGCATTGGTCGTTGCGGCTGGCTGACCCGCTTTGGTTGCCGTCTGTGCAGCAGCTTTAGGCTGAGCAGCATCGCTTTGCGCCGTCTTGGTTGCTGCAGCTTGGGTTGCCGCGGCTTTGGTAGCTTGCGCTTTGGCCGCAGCGTTAGCCTTGGCGATGTCCCCTTGGAGCGCTGAGACAGCCGTTTGATTGGCGGCCAACTGTTGCTGAAGTGCAGCTTGTTTGGTTTGCAGTTGCCCAGACATCGTCTTGAGCTTGTCTTGCGCTGACACCAACTTGGCTTGCTCAGCTTTGAGATCAGCGGCGTCAGCATTGGCAGCTTGCTTAAGCTTTGCCAGGTGGCTTTGGGCCGCTTGCACATCACTAAGCGCTTCTGCGTTAGCCGCATTAAGCTTGCCGACCGTTGCTGAGCGTGAAATCACCTCGTCGAGACTCTGCGCGTTCAAGACAAAATCCACATAGACATTGCCGGTCACGGAATCACCCGCCTGCTTTTGCAAGGCTTGCAGTTGCGACTTTAATGCTGCGGTTCGCTTGGCAACTTCTGCCTTGGCGTTGGTGATTTTGGTGTCATAAGCCGCCACCTTCGTATCAAGGGTGGCGATCTTTGCGGTTGTGTTTTGAATCGCGACCGTCTTGGCCGTCATCTTCGCATCAATCGCAGAAACTGCGTCTTGGGCCTTTTGCAACTGGTCTTGGATGCTACTATTGGCCGCTTGTTTGGTCGTCAAAGATTGTTTCAAATCACTGGCCCCATCGTCTGCATGGGTTAGCTGGCCGCCAACGCCTACCGTTGCCAGGATCGTTGCTGCGGCGATTGTCGTCACTGTTGCGATCAATTTCATGGTTTGTCTTCCTCCAAATTTCATGGTCTCAGTGTATCAGACTTGTGTAACAAACATGTTTCGCGATTGCGACGAATTAAAAACGCTTGCACTTAAAAACAATAAAAAACCGGTCGTTACCGACCGGTTAGTTATCTGATTAACGATGGATATACGTGAAGCTGCTTGCACCACTGACCGTTTGGGTGTTAGGACCAGCTGGTGTGGAGAAGCCCATGCCGCCTTGTTGGACGGTGATCGAGTTGCCGTTAACACCGACAACATAAGCCACGTGACCATAACCGGCAGCGGCAGTCCAGCCACCGAAGTTCTGGCCGCCTGCGACAACCACGATCGAACCTACAGAAGGACTGTTGTTGACCGTGAAGCCTTCAGCTGCGGCACTGGCGCCCCATTGACCGCCATTACCCCAGTGGTTGCCGGCCCAAGGCGCAACTGACTTAACATACCAGGTGCATTGCCCGTAAGCATAAGCATTACCAGCGGAATCGCCGGACGTCTTAGTGCCGGTAGCAGGCGCATTGTTGACGACGTTGCTCTTTGGCGCACTGGCCTTGGCACTTGGCGCCGCAACAGTGCTGGTGGAAGTGCTAGAAGCAGCCTTAGCTGGCGTCTTGCTTGTCGCATCACTGCTACTCTTAGCAGTAGCACCGGCAACGGCGCTCAACTTAGCAAGACTGGCCTTAGCAGACGCGTCTTCTTGTTCAGCCTTAGCTTGTAACGCAACCAAGACAGACTTGTTATCGTTGATCTTTTGGTTCAACGCATCGGACTTCTTGTCAGCGTCGGCCTTCAAAGCAACCAGCTGAGTCTTTTCGGTTTCAAGAGAGGCCTTGGTATCAATCAATGTCTGCTTCTTGGAAACTTGTTCAGCCTGCAGGCTAGCCAATTTGTCCTTGGCGTCGTTCACCGCGTTCAACGCATCTTTGTTGGCTTGGTTCAGCTTGTTGACGGTGGACGTCCGCGAAATCAAATCGGAAAGATCATCGGAGTTCAAGACGAAATCAACATAAACGTTCCCTGTAACGGAATCGCCGGCCTGTTTTTGCAACGAAATGAGCTGTTGCTTCAATACTTGCTTACGTGCAGCCAGTTCAGCTTCCGTCTTGGAAACTTCACCCTTCAATTCAACGATGCGCGCTTGCGTTGAGGTGATCTTCGCTTGGGCATCTTGGATCGCTGTGTTCTTGTCAGCAATCTTGGTGTTGAGGTTGATAACTTCGGTGTTTGCGGCCGCGAGCTGCTCAACCAGCTGGTCCGTGCTACTTTGGTTGCTGGAAATCTGACTTTGGGTGTCGCTAGATGCGGACACTTGCGTCGCCGTTGCGGCGAAGGCCGTCAAGGTTACGGCGGTTACCAATGTGGTTAGGATTGTCTGTAACTTCATTTTTATGTTTGCCACCCTTTTTTCGTTAATCACTGTTGAGTAGCTTAACCCGTGAAGGTTACGGCGCTGTAACAAACGAATTACTATCGACGAACATTTAGACCACAAAGCGAAATGTTACACAACCGCAATCTTTCTGTAACGCAAAGGCTTTCCTACTCACACGATTGTTATCTGGTAGTGGCAATGTCACATCGCTTACCGCAAGCAAAAAGACCAAGTCGCCAACCGACTTGATCTCTTCATATCGAACATTAGTGAATCCGTACCAGGAAATACTTCTTCTTCCCGCGACGAACGATGACAAACTGACCGTCAAAGTGCTGGCTGGGATCGACCGTATAGTCGAGGTCACGTTGCTTTTCACCGTTGATCGTGATCGCCCCGTTTTGCACGTCTTCACGTGCCTGCCGGCGGCTCTTTTCGATTTTAGTGGTATCGACCAACCAGGTGACGATGTTTTCAGGCGTCGTTGGCGCATCAGCCGATGGGAACTGCTTGAAGCCTTGCTCGATTTCTTCAGCCGTCAGGTCTTGGACATCGCCAGAAAATAGTGCCGCTGAAATGGCCTCGGCTTGGTCGACAGCCTTTTGGCCGTGCACAAACTTGGTCACTTCTTGGGCCAAGCGCCGTTGAGCTTCGCGCTTTTCCGGATGGGTCTGCGTGGCTTCAACTAATTCCGCAATCTCATCTTTAGATAAGAACGTGAAGAACTTGAGGAACTTCTCGACGTCTGCATCGTCTTGGTTGAACCAGAACTGATAGAATTCGTAAGGACTGGTCTTGTCTGCGTCCAGATAGACTGCACCGCCGGCAGACTTGCCAAACTTAGTCCCATCAGACTTCAACATCAACGGGTTGGTCAACCCATAGACTTCAGCGTCGCCACCTTCAACCTTGTGGATCAAATCGATCCCTGCAGTGATGTTGCCCCATTGGTCGGCGCCACCGAGTTGCACCTGCACGTCTTCGTTCTTATATAGATGTAAGAAGTCAATCGATTGCAAGATTTGATAGGTGAATTCGGTGTATGAGATCCCGTTAGCAAGGCGGCTGGCAACGACTTCTTTGGCCAGCATCTGGTTGACTGGAAAAAGTTTGCCGTAGTCACGCAGGAAGTCCAGCATCGACAGCTTCGACAACCAGCTGTAGTTATCCACGATCCGGAAGTTATCTGTACCAAACAGGCGCTCCATCTGGGCGGTGAGCTTCTTTTTGTTCTTGTCGATGGTAGCCATCGTCTGCAACACGCGCTCGGAATTGCGCCCTGACGGATCCCCGATCGAACCAGTCGCACCACCGATGACGATCACAGGCTTATGCCCCATCAGCTGGAAGCGTTTGAGCATCATGAATGGGATCAGGTGCCCGACGTGTAAGGAATCACCGGTTGGATCTGTGCCGACGTAAATGCCCACCTTTTTTTCGGTCGTGAGCTTGCGCAAACCTTCTTCGTCGGTCAGCTGGTTGAGCGCCCCACGCCAAGCCAACTCATCTAAAATATTCTCTGTCATGATGTTCCTCCTAAATTTTTTTGACCAAAAAAATAGCCCTGTTCGCATTGCGAACAGGGGCGAATTGATCCGCGGTACCACCCTGATTTGGCCGAAACCATCTCAATGATGGTTAACGGCATCGCCCGACGATCAGTGTTGTGAGCTGTAATTCGCAAAGCCTGGCTGGTTGACTCGCAGCACCCGTCAACTTTCTGATCACTCACCAGCACCTGCTACTGATACTCACCTGAATCGCATTGAAATTAGTGTAGCACAGCCGTTTGAATTGTCAATCCTGATGCTATCTGCTTGCTGTCGTCAAGATAGAATTGAACAAGCGCCCAACAATTTGCTTTTTTGCAATCAATTTGTGCAGCCCTTGGAAAGTCGGTGTGATCGGCGTAAAATACGGATTAATTAAGGCTCCCCAAAAATTGTCGTTACCTATCTTTACATCTTTTAGGCGGAGGCTTATAATGTACTTGTTATTTAGAACCATTCTAATTTATCCTTTTGGAGGCCACACATTATGAACTTAGCAGAAAAGATCAATGTGATGCGGGCCAGCGTTATGGGGGCAAATGACGGTATCCTTTCAGTTGCAGGGATCGTCATTGGGGTCGCAGGTGCGACCAGCAACAGTCATGCAATTCTTTTGTCCGGGTTATCGGGGATGCTTGCCGGCACCGTCTCGATGGCCATGGGCGAATACGTTTCCGTCAATGCGCAACGAGACGGTGAAAAAAACGCCGTGATCAAAGAATCGCGGGCGTTAGACAACAACTTCGACGGGGAAGTCGACTTTATCCGCCAACAATATATTCAGACGGGTATCTCCGCAGATCTAGCGGAACAAGCCGCCCGTGAAATGATGACCAACGATCCGTTGTCGACGGCGGTGCGTGAGCGTTACGGCTTCGACCGCCACGAACAAACCAGCGCGATTTCCGCCGCTTTGGCCTCGATGATCTCGTTTCCTATCGGATCGATCCTGCCGCTGGTCGCCATCAGCTTCTTCCCCACGGCCATTCGCATGTGGGCGACGGTTGCAGCCGTCATCATCGCGTTAACCATCACCGGCTACACGGCAGCCGCCTTAGGCAACGCTAACCGGCCACGGGCAGCGCTTCGCAACGTCGTTTCTGGGATATTGACGATGGCGGTCACCTACTTTGTAGGCACCCTGTTTGCCCGTTAGGAGGGACGCTTCGATGAAATCTATCTCAATCAAAAACAAGCATCCTCGCGACAAGCAAACCATGGCTGAACGTGCCAACACGTTACGTGCCGGGGTCCTCGGAGCCAACGATGGCATTTTAACGGTTGTCGGCGTCTTGTTCTCCGTCGCTGCGGCAACCACCGACCACTTCACCATTTTCATCGCCGGTCTTGCTGATCTTTTGGCCTGTGCCTTTTCAATGGCTAGTGGTGAATACGCGAGTGTTAGTTCCCAAAAAGATACTGAAACCGCCGTGGTGGCAACCGAATCGCGCCTGCTCGAAACCGATTATCCTGGTGAACTCAAAACCGTCGTGGCCCACTACGTTGATCGCGGCGTGACCGCGACCACAGCTGAGAAAATCGCCAACGAGCTGATGCAAAAAGACGCGCTTGGGACGATGATCGACATCAAATACCAGCTCAAGCAAGACCACTACATGAACCCGTGGGATGCGGCGTTTTCTTCGCTGGTTTCTGCTGCCAGTGGGGGGATCTTCCCGCTGATGGCGATGACCTTCATCCCCGGCGTCTGGGCATGGCCAGGGACGATCGCCTCGGTCGTCCTCACTAGCTGTCTCACCGGCTTCTTATCCGCCAAATTCGGTGATGGCATCGTCAAAAACGCTGTCATCCGCAACGTCGTCATCGGGATCATCACCATGGCGATCCACTACGGCATCGGCCAAGCCATGTAACTACCTAATAAGCCTTCAAGGCAAACTGCTTACCCAGCTTACCTTGAAGGCTTATTTTGGTTGCAAGTCGGTACGTTGACCCATCAAAATGGCGTATAATAAAGCCTGCAGACTAATTTAGCAATCCAATTCCTGTTGCTTGCGTAAAGCTTGCGCTAACCGCTCTAAGCGGTCGATCGTGTCGCCAAGAGTCAAATAATAATAAACAATATTGCCCTCGTGGTGACTACCCACCATCCCGATTTCTCGCAAGACCTTGAGGTGATGCGAAGTCGCCGGCTGTGATAAGCCGATCGTCTCGGCGAGTTCACTTACGGTCAGGCCCTTTTTATCAGGTGCTGTCCCCAAGCTCATCAACAAGCGCTGGCGGCTACTCCCTGCCAGCGCATTAAGGTGTCCAATATCAGCCTGAAACTCTTCAAGGGCCGCGCGTTGAATCTCTGAATAATGTGCCACGATTGTCATCCCTCCATCGGTTAAACTAAAACCCCAGGTACAGTTTACGCCATTAACAATTTATTTAACAGTATTGTTCCATAACTGAGCATACACCTAATTTGGTAGTAAGCGGTGCCATTCAGGCCGATCATGCTAATTTCAGAAAGTTTCACGTCAAATTTCACGATAAAGCTTGCATTATTCCTCACTGTATTTTAATATTTGTCTAATGTTAATGTGACATTCACGAAAAGAGGACATTGTTATGACTGTAAATATTGATTGGGATAACCTCGGTTTTGACTACATGAACCTACCTTATCGCTACATTTCTTATTGGAAAGATGGCGCTTGGGATGACGGCAAGTTGTCGACCAACAACATGCTCACCATCAACGAAAGCTCACCGATCTTGCACTACGGCCAAGGCGCTTTTGAAGGCTTGAAGGCCTACCGGACCAAAGCCGGTAAAGTGCAATTGTTCCGCCCAGACCGCAACGCTGCGCGTCTGCAAGGCTCAGCGGATAAGATGCTCATGCCCCAGATCCCAGTCGACAAGTTCATCGATGCAGCCAAACAAGTTGCCAAAGCTAACGAAGAATATGTTCCCCCTTATGGCACCGGTGCGACCTTGTACCTGCGCCCGATCTTGATCGGGATCGGTGAAAACATTGGTGTGGCGCCTGCCAAGGAATACCTCTTCACCATTTTCGCGATGCCAGTCGGCCCATACTTCAAGGGCGGCATGGTACCAACCAAGTTCATCGTTGCAGACTCCTTCGACCGTGCGGCTCACTTTGGTACTGGTGGTGCCAAGGTCGGCGGCAACTACGCGGCCAGCCTGCAAGCCGGCAAGTATGCGCATGAACACGGCTATGGTGATGCGATCTATCTTGATCCAATCAACCATGAAAACATCGAAGAAGTCGGTTCCGCCAACTTCTTTGGGATCACCAAGGATGAGAAGCACTTGTTGACGCCAAAGTCCCCATCGATTTTGCCTTCGATTACCAAGTACTCCATCTTACAACTCGCCAAGGAGCGCTTCGGTCTTGAAACCGAAGAGACCCAGATCTCCATCCACAGCCTGGATCAATTTGCCGAAGCTGGCGCTTGTGGGACCGCCGCGGTTATCACCCCAATCTCCAGCATCACTTACGGCGACGACGTCCACACCTTTGGCGATGGCAAGACCGGCAAGCTGACCGAAGCTATCTACAACGAACTCACCGGCATTCAGTTTGGCGATATTGAAGCGCCAGAAGGCTGGATCTATCCGGTTGATTAAATCAAACCATCAAGAACTCGGGAAACCGGGTTCTTTTTTTGCTGAAAAACGGGACCAAGACAAAATTAACATTGCCGAAATAGCCGCGATGATTACAGAGAGGTACGCGCCATAAAGCATCGCATTTGCGCAAAAAAGGCTCTGCCAAGCAAATCACAAAGTTTGCGATTTACTCGGCAGAGCCCTTCTATTGTCTGCTTTATGTCTCAGCGGGTGATGATAGCTAGTTAAGGCTGCCGCCGTGGACCTCAGTCGCTTCCACCGCAAGGATAAACGCCTGGTCGTCGATCGTGCGCACCTGATCGACCAAGGACTTGAAATCAGGCTGTTCAACCACCACCATCAACATCTCTGTTGACTGCCCTGAGTAACCACCGACGACTGATTGTACCGTCAACCCATAATCGCTTTGCTCTTGGATTGCCAGCTTGATCGCTGCTATCGACGCACTCATGATGTAGACGGCCTTCTTCCGATCAAACCCGGTTTCGACATAGGTCATCACCAAACTGGTCAGCCCGATCGCAAAGATTGCGAGGATGAAGGCTTCCACACCAGACACCGGAATGTTGAACAGGCAAACGACCAGATCGACCAGGAACAACCCGATCGCCGGTTTGAGCGCCCAATACTTTTTTAAAATCATCGGTGGCACGGTCGTCCCGCCACTAGACGTATCAAGCTGATAGTTCAAACCCACGCCAACAGCAAAGATCACACTCCCGACAATCACCGCCAGCAAGCGATCTTTAACGAGATTCTGCTGTGGAATCACCGTTAACAAAAGTGGCAGGACAAAGCTACCAATCAAGATCCGTCGCGTCGTTTGCTTATCGAGAAATACCCATGCCAACGCAAGCATGATCAGGTTGACGGCCAACGTCGTGATCCCGACAGAAACCCCGAACGCCTCTTGCACCAAAATGGCGATCCCGGTGGCGCCACCGGCGGCAACGCCATGTGGCGCATAAAACCAATTGATGCTGACAGCGATAAGACTTAGCGCGACGAGCATCAGAACGCCGCGCCAAAGCGGGTGGTGGTGTTTGCGCATAAGTCACCTCTTTATCATTATTATCTTAATGATAACAAGTCACTGAAGTTTTGCCAAGCGCGCCTGCAACCGGCGGATCTGCTTTTTGAGCTGATGACCGATGTCGGTTTCCGCCACCGTTCGCCTTTTGGCCTCGGTTTCGACCACCCGCTTGGTCGAAATAATGTCCGTGAGATTGGCTAGCGCCAGGTCCTTGGTCACAAAAGGCTGGTGAGTCACCAATTGCATCCCATAAGAATTATCCAGTAGCGTGTAGCCCCCGATGCCAGTGGTTTTTTGATACGGTCGTGAGAAACCACCGTCGATCACGAGCATTTTCTTGTTTGCCATGATCGGTGACTTGCCTTTTTTCACCGGCGTGTGGCCATTGATCACATGTCCGGTATCGGGATCCAAGGCGAACGCCTCGAGAATTTTACGCACAAAAGGCTCGGAACGTCGCAGCCGGTAATAAGGATTGGGATGTTCGTCATGCGTCTCAGGCGCATCGATGAAATAGCGCTCAAAGGTCGTCATGTCGTGCTTGCCAAAAAGCGGTGAGTATGGTCCCGTCCACAAATACCACAGCAAATCAGTCGCTAGATCTGCCTGTTCCTTAGGGTTGGCATACGCCAAGCGCAGATTGGCCTCTAACATCTCGAACAACTGCCGGCCAGCATAGGTCGTCCCGTTGATCGTCAAGCCGACAAAGTTCCCTTGGGCATCCACAGGCACACAGCCATGAATCAACAAGTTGTGGTTATAACGCAGATACATACCGCCGTTAGCCACCAGAAAATCCATATGCCGGTGCAGTTTTTCCGAGTGTGTGAAGGCCTGTACCAGTTGGTTCACAACATGTTGCTCTTCTGGCAACAAAGCGTAGGGATCTTCTGGGTCAACAGTGGCAAAGCAAGTATCGTGTAGCGGATAGCGCTTGCCGTGCAACATGATCGACTGGCGATCCGCCGAGATCTTGTCCAACAACAGCCGGTGGTGCATCTCAAATTCTGGCCTCCGCTTGATCACAGGGCCTTCAAGCTTGAATTGAATGATCGTGATTGCCTGATGGATCTTGGTGATCTCCAGCAACTCATCTTCTGGAACGTTGGTCGCACCGTGCGGCCGAAACGCCGGGTTATCCTGGTAATAATGTTCTGCCAGCCGCGCAAGATGCCGCAAGTTGATCCCATAACGGTCTTCCAAGATGCCCAGGTTGTTGTAGCGTGCACTGATCCGGATCAAATTAGCGATACACAACGGCGAACCTGCCGCGCCACCAAGCCATAAGATGTCGTGGTTCCCCCATTGAATATCAACACTTTTTCTTGCAATCAACGCCTCCATCACCATGTCCGGTGCGGGGCCCCGATCGTAGATATCACCAACGATGTGAATATGATCAACCGTCAGGTGCTGGATCGTCGTGCAAGTCGCCGCAATCCAATTGTCCACCTGATTAAGGGCGATCAAGTTGTTGATGATTGCCCAATAATAATCTTCCTTGTCAGTGTCGGTCGACGAGTTATACAACAGCTCTTCTGTGATGTAGACAAAATTCGGATCCATCGCTTTGCGGACTTTAGAGCGCGTATATTTGGTGGCCGTATAGGCTAACAAGCGCACCAACCGCGGGACAGTTGTTAGGTACCACTGCACCAACTCCTCGCCTTGAAAGTCTTCATGCCTTGCAGCCAAACGTTCTTTGGGATAATAAACCAAAAATGCGACTTCTTTCAGCGTCTTTTCGGTCATCTCCCCGTGAAAACACTCCCGGATCTTTGCAATCACATTCCCGCTACCGTTGCGGAGCACATGCTGAAACGCGTTGTATTCACCATGGATATCACTCATGAACGCCTCGGTGGGCTTGGGCAAGTTTAAGATCGCCATCAGGTTGATCAGCTCGGTAGTGATTTCTGGTACGGTTTGGTATTTTGCTGTCGGATCGGTCATCGAATCCCTCCTTTTTGCAGGTAGACCAATAGTCATAATGTCATCATCATAGCACACTTAGACGCATCAGGAAAACGGTTACTCCAATCTTCTTGATAGCCACCGGCTCGCGCGTTGTTATGAAAGCCTACATCCTAATTGACCTGGTTTGAAAATTTTGTTGGCAACCTTACCAATTTTTAATATCAGAAATTTTACGACACGCAAAAAACGCCTCTGGCTGGATAGCGGTCAGAGACGTTTAGCATCAAGCTTGGCAACTCACGGCTGATAAGCGATCAGATCACCGGGCTGACAATTCAATGCGGCGCACAACTTGGCCAACGTCGAAAAACGGATCGCCTTGGCTTTACCGGTTTTAAGGATGGATAAGTTGGCCAGCGTCATATCCACCGTTTCTGCCAGTTCCGTCAAGGTCATCCCCCGATCCAAGAGCAGTTGATCTAAATTTATGACAATCATCGCTACCCCCTACACCGTGAGCTCATTTTCTTGCTTGTATGCTAACGCGGTCGCCCACAATCGCTCCAATACCGCTAAGAAAATCGTCACCATCAACGGCACCGCGACGATACCGGCCCCCATCAAACACAGCCCAGGGGCATCTTCTTGCTGGGCGGCAATATATATCTGGGGTAAAATCGCCGCCAGCCCGATCGTGATGCCTGCCACCGCCAGTTTCAATGCGCGTAAGTTCGCCACCGCCAGCGGCGAAAAGGCCGTGTCGGTATCTACTCGCCGCAACAAGCGCCACGCTTGGACCACAGCGACATAAAAACAGATCCAGGCAATGTAGCCGCCGGCAATAAACACCCATGCCCACAGCGCATGCTGGTAGATCTCGGCTAATTTTGGTCCCAACCGCCAAAAGCCGGCGATGCCAAAGAATGCGACGACCACACCGGCCAGCACCAACATCAATTTCAATAATAGGGTCCGTACTTTCATCTCGCTCACCTCAGCAATAGTGTACCGGATAGTTTATCGAATATCAATATGATTTTATCGAAATTCAATAAATTCCCGTTTCCTGGGTCAAGCCAAAAAAACGCCCAGCATCGCTGCCTCATTCCTGAGGGGCGCTACTGGGCGTTCCATCGACAGATCAAGCCGCGGTGATGACGATATCATCGTCTTGGACATCGGCCTTCAACTGCTTAACGTCTTGATGTTCGAGATAGTAGTCGGTCACTTTGTCGCGGATGTGCATGGCGATGACCCGCCGTAGCGGCCGTGCGCCTAACGCTTCATCATAACCTTTGGCAATCAGCCAGTCTTTGGCTTGATCGCTGACAGCCAGCGTAATGTTCTTCTTGGCCAGCGTTTGGTTGACGTCGTCCAACATCAGATCCACGATCTTGCCCAAGTCGTCTTTGCTCAGGTGCGCGAATTCGACGATGCCGTCAAACCGGTTCAAGAATTCCGGACGGAAGAACGGCGCGAGCTTGGTTTGCAGCCCTGTGGCGGCGTCTTTTTCGCCTGTCAGCGCTTCGTTGCCAAAGCCGGCATTAGACGTGGCGATGATGATCGTGTTCTTGAAGTCGACCACGTTGCCTTGACCATCTGTCAAACGCCCGTCATCGAGCACTTGCAACAGCAAGGTCAACACTTGCGGATCAGCTTTTTCGATTTCATCGAGCAAGACGATTGCATACGGATTGCGACGGACCTGTTCCGTCAAGGTGTTGCCATTGTCTTCATAGCCAACATACCCGGCAGAAGTCCCAATTAGCTTAGAAACCGCCGTCCGGTCGCTGTATTCAGACATATCCAAGCGAATGATCGCGTCTTTGCGCCCAAACATATCTAATGCCAACTGCTTGGCCAGTTCCGTCTTGCCGACACCAGTTGGGCCGACGAACAAGAAGCTCCCGATTGGCCGTTCACCATCGTCAAACCCAGCCCGGTTGCGCCGGATCGCCTTGGCGACCATATCGACCGCTTCATCTTGACCGATGACCTTGCCTTTCAGCCGGGCCCCGATCGACTGCAACCGCTGGATATCGTTGGACCCCAGCTGGGCCACCGGAATGCCGGTCAACCGTTCGACCGCTTGGGCGACATCGTTAGGCTTAGCCGTGACTTGCTGGCTCTCATCCCCATTGTTGCGCAACTGATCATTTGCCTGCGCAATCTCTTGCTTGAGCTTGGCAGCCTTTTCGAAGTCTTCATCCTTGGCCGCTTGATCCTTTTGGGTCGTCAGATCATTGATCCGCTTTTGTAAGGTGACCTTGTCTGTGACCGGATGCTTGGCGGCCAGATGCGCCGCCGTCATATCCAGCAAGTCGATCGCCTTATCTGGCAATGAACGCTGCGGTAAATATTGCACTGAGTAGTCGACACAAGCCTTCAACACGGCGTCTGGTAAGGTGACATGATGGTGTTCCTCATACAACTTGCGCAGCCCTTGCAAAATTTTGAAGGTGCTGTCGGCGCTGGGCTCATTGATGGTGATATCGTTGAACCGCCGTGCCAACGCCCCGTCTTTCATGATCGTGTTGCGGTACTCATCTTGGGTAGTCGCCCCGATCACCGTCAGATCACCGCGAGACAGCGCCGGCTTGATGATATCTGCCAGGCCTTTACTGCCGCCTTCGCCGGTGGCACCGGCACCCAAGATCTGATGGATCTCATCGAAGAATAAGATGACGTTGCCGGCTTTTTTCACCGCTGCGATCAGGTCTTGGATATTTTGTTCAAAGCTCCCCCGATATTGCGTACCGGCTTCCAGGTTGGATAAGTCGATGGCATAGATTTCTTTGTCTTGAATCGCTTCTGGGACATTGCCCGCCACGATTGCCTGCGCGAGACCTTCAACGACCGCGGTCTTACCGACGCCGGCATCCCCGACCAAGATCGGATTATTCTTGGTCCGCCGACTCAACACCTCGGCCGTTTCTTGAATCTCGTGATCCCGTCCGATGACAGGATCCAGCAGACCATCTCTGGCGGCTTGCGTCAAATTGCGGCCCAGCTTATTCAAGATGTTCTTGGACTTCGGCTTTTCCTTAGTGGCGACGGGAATATTTCCGGATTGATTTTGCAACTGAGCCGCCTCTTCCGGGGTCAACTCATGGCCATTCACGACATAACGCGGCCGACCATTATCCATGCGGTGCATCAGCTGATTAAAAAAGTCATCCATCCCATTATCAAAAAATGGATCGTTAAAACTTGCCATTGTCATTCCTCCTCATTAAGCGGTACCGTTAAAAAAGCACCGCCAACTCATGGCAGTGCGCTCGGATTATAGTCGGACCACTGCCGGTCTTCTTGTTTACATAATATATTATTGCATCCTTTTAGCACTCTGTCAAGGAGAGTGCTAAAATTATCGCAAAAAAAGCAGGCCACCCATGGGGCCCTGCTTCGTTGCACATTAATTTAATAACACCGCGTCATCATTCAGTTCGTTACCAGACTGTTCCTTAAACATCCGCAACAGGTCCGGCACCGTGAGGCCTTGCTTTTGATCTTGGCGAAGATCTACCGCGATCTTGCCGTGATCGAGCATGATCAAGCGGTTGCCGTACCGCAAGGCGTCTTGCATGTCATGGGTAATCATCAAAGTCGTGATTTTTTGGGCCGCGACCAGCTGCTCAGTCAAGGCCATCACCGTCGCTGATGTCGCCGGATCCAGCGCCGCGGTGTGCTCGTCTAACAACAACAGCTCCGGCGCCTTCAAGGTCGCCATCAACAGCGTGATCGCCTGGCGCTGACCGCCGGACAACAGCCCGATCGCGGTGCTCAAACGGCTTTCGAGGCCGAGGTTCAAACTGGCAAGCTTTTCTTGAAACAACTTGCGATCCGACTTGCGCACGCCGGCGCTCCAGAAATTACGCCAGGTGCCACGCTGCATCGCCAGACTCAAATTCTCTTCGACTGTCAGCATTGGGGCAGTGCCTGACAACGGATCTTGAAACACGCGCGAGATCAGCTTGGCCCGCTTGGCAACCGACTGGTAGGTGACGTCTTTGCCGGCGATCTTGATTTGCCCGTGCGTGACCGGCAGCGACCCGGCCACCGAGTTTAACAGCGTCGACTTGCCGGCGCCGTTACCACCGATGATGGCAACGAAATCGCCTTCTTCAAGCGTCAGGTTAATGCCTTTAAGCGCATGGTTTTCGTTGACCGTTCCTTGGGCAAAATATTGATGTAAATCTTTGACTTCTAATGCTGGCATCGGCTAGTCCCCCATTCGTTTCTGATTTTCGCGCCGGGCTTTGGATTGTTTGAACCACTTCTGAACCAGCGGCAGTGACAGGAATACCACCAGCATCAAGGCGTAGAAGAGGCGCAAGGCGTTAGGATCGACCCCGAGCTCCAGCACGCCGGCGATGATCAACCGGTAAATGATCGCCCCGACGATGATCGTCAACAGCCGTTGCCCGAAGCTCAAGTTGTGTAACAAGATCTCAGCGATGATGATTGCGGCCAGCGCAATGACCAAGGTCCCGATCCCCATCGAGATATCCGCGTAGCCGTTGGTTTGCGCCATCAGGCTTCCAGACAGCGCGATCAGGCCGTTGCTGACCATGTAGACGATGATCTTCATGCTATCGTTGTTGATCCCGTTGGCAGCAGCCATCGCCTGGTTATCGCCGACGGCCCGCGCCGCCAGCCCCATCTGGGTGTTGAAGTAAAACACCAACAAGACGATCACGATCACCAAAACGATCGCGCCGACAAGGATCGCATCCGTCGTCGAGTTCCCGGTCGAAAACAGCGTAAACACAGTTTTCACATTGCTGAGCAGCGACAAGTTGGCCTGACCCATGATGAACAGGTTGACAGAATACAGCCCGGTCATGGTCAAGATCCCTGTCAGCAGGTCAGGAATTTTCAACTTGGTATGTAAGAATCCTGAAACCAAGCCTGCCAAGGCCCCACCGATGAAGCCGTAAAGCGTGGCTAAGATCGGGTTGGCACCATGCACGAGGCTGTGCGCGGTGATCGCAGCACCTAAAGGAAAGCTCCCTTCAGCCGTCATATCGGCGATGTCTAAAATTCTGAAGGTCAGATAGACCCCGATCGCCATGATCGCCCATAATAATCCTTGAGAAACACTTGAAGTGATAATACTCATGTCTAACTCCTTCTACTGCTGACGAGGCATGACCTCGCGTATACTGGTTTGGTTGTGATGAAAAACTATTTGGCTGCTTTGTCCAGGTCTGCTTGGGTCAGATTGAAAAGCTTCATGCGCTTGGCGTTAGAAACCAGTTCTGTCTTGGCTGGAGATTCGATCGGCAGCTTCTTCACGTCTTTACCTTTGAGGATCTTGACCGCCATCTTCGCGGCTTGCTTGCCAAGAGCTTCGTAGCTGATGCCTTGAGTGGCAACCCCGGCAGACTTGATCATCGTCGCGTCGGCGTTGACCACTGGCACTTTTTTATTTTCAGAGACCTTGCCGATCGTTGGCATCGCCGCGGCGGCAACGTTATCCGTTGGGATGTAGATCGCATCGACTTGGCCGGCCAGCGACTCAGCGGCTTGTTGCACGTCGTTGGTGGTGGCAGCGGTTTTCACGACCGCGGTAAGCTGTAGCTTTTTGATCTCTTGTTTGGCCTGACGGATCTGAACCACCGAGTTTTGTTCAGCGGCGTTGTACAGCAACCCGATCTTCTTGGCTTTCGGGAAAAGCTTGTGGGTGAAGTCGATCTGGCCTTTGACATCGACGGCATCGGTGACACCGGTGGCGTTTTTATCCGGCGCCTTGATGTCTGTAACCAATCCGGCAGACTTAGGATCCGTGACGGCGGTGAATAGCATCGGCGTGTCGCTGTCTTCTTTTTGCAAAGCTTGCGCGGCAGGCGTGGCGATGGCGAGGTTCAGGTCGTTCTTATCTTGTTTGAGTTGTTGGCTCATCGATTTCAAGTTGGCTTGGTCGCCTTGGGCGTTGACGTAATCGATCTTGATTTTGTCGCCTTTGTAGCCTTGGGCCTTCAGCTCTTCGGTAAAGCCTTTACGCGCGTCGTTTAAGGCGCTTTGGTCGATCAACTGCAAGATCCCGACTTTCACCGTGCCTTTAGCGGTACTGCTTTTCTTCCCACACGCGGCGAGGCTCAAAACGGCGGCAAGCGTCGTCAGTCCGATCATCAACTTCTTCATCTTCATTTGTTTCTCCTCCAAAATAAAATGGTCGGCCACCTGGAATTGCTCCATGTGACCGGCCAATTTTTCCCGGAAAATAAAAGCCACATGGAAGCTGTTCTCCATGTGGCGTCAAAGACATGTTAAGGGTTACGCCTATCATGGATACAAACCTGCTACGCGGTTTGCATCCTAAAGATGCAAGCCGCTATCCGTAATAGCCGTAATAGTACGCGTTATTCAGTTGTGTTGGTGTTAGTCGTAACATGGTCAACACTCCTTTGCTTGCTATGTGTTCGACGATACACTCAGCAAATCCTCATGTCAATACAATTTTTTCGTTCAACCGTTATTTCAGATCCGCATCGGTGATGCCAAAAGCCTTCATCCGCTTCTCGTTTTTGACCAGCCGCACATCTTTTGGTGCTTCAACTGGGATATCTTTGACCTTCTTGCCTTTGATGATCTTGATCGCCATATCAGCCGTTTGCTTGCCCACAGATTCGAAACTGGCACCTTTGGTAGCCACCCCGGCCAGCGGGATCATTGTCGGATCACAGTTTACCACTGGCACGTGCGTTTCGGTCGAGACTTTCCCGATCGTCGCCATGCCCACGGCGGCAATGTGATCGTTTGGAATGTAGAAGGCATCAACTTTTTTGGCCAGCGCCCGAGCCGTCGCTTCAACGTCTGAAGACGACGCCACCGTCATCTCGACTGGCGTCAACCCCAACTGCTTCATCGCCTTGCGTGCGCGCTTGACCACGGCCAAGGCGTTGGGTTCACCGGCGTCATACAGCATGCCGACCTTCTTGGCTTTCGGGAACATTTGTTGCAACAATTCAAGCTGCGCTTTGACGCTGGTCAAAACGGTGACCCCGGTGGCGTTTTTGTCAGGTGCCTTCATCGCGGCCTTCGTGATCAACCCCGCCGCCACCGGATCGGTGATCGCAGAGAAGATCAGCGGCGTTTTGTTGCCGGCTTTTTCCATCGCCTGGCTGGCAGCGGAGCCGATGGCGATATTGACCGTGTTGTTGGCGCTGGTCAATTGCTGACTCATCTGGTTGAGATTGCTTTGATCGCCTTGCGCGTTGAGCACCTTGACCTTCGCCTTGCCGTAGCCTTTGGCCTTCAGCTCTTCGGTGATGCCTTTTTTGGTATCGTCGAGCGCTTGTTGGTCGAGTTGCTGCAAGATCCCAATCTTGATCGTGCTGGGATCGCTACTCTTCGTGCTCTTGCCACAGGCTGCCAACAACAACACCGCCGCGGCGGTGGCTAAACCTAACATTAACTTCTTCATGATTGTTCTTCCTCCATCATAAAAACCGGCCACTGGAAGCGTCCATGTGGCCGGCCAATTATTTTCCGGAAAATAAAAAGCCACATGGAGTTGATTCCATGCGGCGTCATTGTCATCTCAAAACTGACGGCCTCATGGATGCGCGCACGCAGGCTTGCATCCATGATCCAAGCCCGCTATCCGTAATAGCCGCCAAAGTATGTATTCAGTTGTGTCGTTAGATGCTTCATGTTCAACACTCCTGTCTTGGATAATGACATAACCATACGCCTGATTATGAGAGCCGTCAAGGCATACGATGAGAATTCTTTAATCTATTGGGCGATAGTCCCACTGCCGCTTCACAAAATGTTGCCCATCGCGGGTATCGAGCTGGCTGATGGTCGCATTGTGAAGCATCGCCGGCTCGCGCAGGCGAGCAAACGGCACGCCCAACAGCGTGTTCAACAAGAGTTGAAAGACCAAGCCGTGCCCCACGACCAAGAGCTTGCCGCTGGGATGAGCCGCATAAGCCGCCGCAATCACCGCCCGACTGCGATGCAAAGCGTGGTGATAAGGCTCGATGCCGTAGCGTGCCGCATAATCAGCGTCAAAGCGCGCCGGATCGCTGAAATAGACCTTGAGCGCTTCAGGCTGAGCGACTTCTTCGACCGTGTGCCCGTCCCATTGCCCCAGCCGCATCTCTTCCAATCCAGCCGCCGGGCTCAGTGGTGGCCGGTGCTGATTGGCCGCCAAGATGATCTGGGCAGTGGTCAACGCACGCGGCATGCTTGAGCTGATGATCTGGGTAAACGCCACCGGTGCCAGCGCTTGGCCTACTGCTTCGGCTGCGGCCACTCCTTGTGTGGTCAGCGGTTCATCCACCAACCCGCCATTAAACGCATGGCGGGCATTCACCAAGGTCTCGCCGTGCCGCACAAAATAAAACTCAGTCATTACCATCACCTCCGTATACTAGTATACTAGAGATTGCTTTACGGAGGTGAATGATGCATCAACTAATCCTTAATGGTTATCTTATCGGTACCGGGATCATCGGCGGCTTACTCAGCACCATCGCCGGCATGGCATCATTAGTCTCCTATCCCGTGTTATTGAGTATCGGTCTGCCACCGGTGGTCGCCAATGTCACCAACACCACCGCGCAAATCTTCAGCGGGATCGGGTCGACGGTCAGCTCGGCCAAGGAATTGCGCGGTGCCAGCCACGAAACCGCGACGATCACGATTTTTTCGTTGATCGGTTCCGCCTGTGGCTGCGCGCTGTTGCTGGTCGCTCCGGCCAGCAGCTTCGAGCGGGTCGTGCCGTTTTTGATCGCCGCGGCCGGCGGATTGATGCTGTATTCGCTACTGCACCATCCCCAACAGACGCAAACCACCCACGCTCATCCGCTTGTGCGCAGCGTCGCCTTGTTTTTGGTCGGCATCTACATCGGCTACTTTGGGGCGTCAGCCGGCGTCATTACGCTGGCTCTGCTCACCGTCACGGAATCGCTGCCGTTTGCCACGACCAACGCCATCAAAAACTTTGTCAGCTTCACCGGCAACGCCTTGGCCATGCTGATCTATGCGTTCACCACCACGATCGACTGGCACGCCGCAATCATCATGGGCGTCGGTTTTTTGGTCGGCGGCTGGTTAGGCCCCAAGATCGTCTTACACCTGCCAGTTCGCGGACTCCGGTTTGCCATTGCCATCGCGGCGTTTTTGCTCGCGATCTACCTCGAATTTTCCTGACTAACCCAAATAAGCATCGCGACCACCGTCCAAAAGGCGATGAGATCGCGGTGCTTATTTGGGTGCACTCCTAGTTGGCCAACCCAGCATCCGGCACGATTGCTTCAGTATCGTCTGTTTCTGGTACGATCACGTCTGTTGCCATCACGGTAGCATCCGCGGTAATCGTTTGTGGATCAAGCCGGTCATGCATCTTTTGGACCTTATCCATGTTGGTCACAATCACCATCGTCGTTGTGGCTTTGCCTGCTTGTTTGATGGCATCCAGGTCGGCCGTCACCAGCAAGGTCCCATGGGTGACGGTATCGCCCACGGCCACATGCGTCGTGAACGGCGCACCTTTCAACGCCACGGTATCGATCCCGATATGGATCAAGAGCTCCAACCCCGCCGGCGTGGTGATTCCCACCGCGTGTTTGGTTGGGAAAACGGCGCTGATCGTGCCACTGGCCGGTGCATAAATGTTACCGTCTTGAGGCTCAACGGCGAAACCATCGCCAAGCATCTTCTGCGCAAAGGTGTCATCAGCGACTGACCCTAACTCGATGAGCTCCCCATCGGCTGGACTGTAAAGCGTTTCTGTGATCGTCTTGCCGGCAACCGATGCTGTTTCTGGTTTTTCGGCGGCAACTGGGTCCTGAGCGGCTTCCAAAGTGCTTACCGGCACCTTTTCGGCGACCAGCTTGTGCAACGGGTCTGCGACAAACTGCACATCGGTCCCGATCACGATCTGCAAGTTCTTTTTATCTAGCACATTGACCGCCACCGCTCCGGCGGCACGGATCGCCGACGTGTCGATCGCCGCGGTGTCTGCCAGCTGTAAGCGTAGGCGCGTCGTGCAGTTATCTACGACCAACAGGTTCTCATAACCACCCAACGCAACATAAATTCGCTTGGCTTTCACCGCATACTTGTCGTCTCCGGCAACTTCGCTGATTTCAGCGGCGGCTGTTGCATCGTCTTCGCGACCTGGTGTCTTGAGGTCAAACTTCTTGATCGCAAAATCGAAGGTGAAATAATAGATGAACGCCATCGCCACGCCTTCAACCAGCAACATGTACGGCATGTTGGCGATGGGCATCCGGGCGCTGAGAATGAAATCGACGAGCCCGGCGGAAAAGGTGAAGCCTGCGGTCCAATGCATCAACGCGGCAAAGGCCATGCTCAAGCCCATCAGCACCGCATGAATGACGTATAACGGCCAAGCGACAAACATGAACGAGAATTCCAACGGTTCCGTGACCCCGGTGAAAAATGAGGCCACCGCGCCGGCTAACATCAACGAGCCGGTTTGCGCCTTTTTCTCAGGCTTGGCGTTGCGATAAATCGCCAGCGCCCCTGCCGGTAAGCCAAACATCATGACCGGGAAAAAACCTGCCAAGTACCGGCCGGTGATGCCTTTGACCCCGGCGTTCGCCCAGAAGCGTCCCACGTCGTTGATCCCGGCGATGTTAAAATCAAACACCGCATTCAACGCCTGATGCAACCCCGTCGGGATCAACAGGCGGTTGAAGAAACCGTATAGGCCTGCGCCGATCGGGCTAAGCCCGACCATGAGCTTCCCGAACGCGACCAACGCCCCATAGACCGGCGGCCAGATGAAGAACAGCACCACGCTGATCACCAACATCACCGCTGCGGTCAAGATCGGCACCGACCGCTTGCCGGAAAAGAATGATAATGCCATCGGTAATTTGGTGTTGGCAAAGCGGTTGTATAACGCCGCGGCAATCAAACCACCCAAGATCCCGATAAAGACGTTGCCGGACAACGCCCCAAATGCCGGATCCACGGCTGCTGTTTTGATACCTTTGAGCGTCGCCACGCTAGCCGGTGACAACACCGCCACCGGCACCGAATAAGCGACTAGACCCGCGATCGCCGCCGCGCCATCTTGTTTTTTCGCCATGCCAGTCGCCAGCCCTAGCGCAAACAATAACGCTAAGATGCCGAGAACGGCATTCCCACCAGCCATGAGAAACTGTGCGACTGTCCATTTTTCAGGTAGCCAATGACCGACCCCGACTAATAGTGCTGCTGCGGGTAATACTGAGATTGGCAGCTGGATCGACCGTCCCATCCGTTGCATGTAACTTTTCATAATGACCGCCTCTTTCAACGAAACCTGAACCAATTTCGTAAATATATGATAACAATGTCTAGGTTACGCCCGGAAGTACCGGCGGTCAAAGGATCGTGTTAAATTAAGTAACAACCGTCAGTTTTAATTGGGCCATACCAATTGTGAGGTATGCTGTCATCTAAGCGTAGCGGGCAGCCGCCTTGATGGACGCGCCGGTGGCCTTTTGCACACAAAAACGCCAGCGGCCGATACACATTGGTATAGGTCACTGGCGCAAAAAAGTTTAAATTAAGCCCGCTTTTGGTAGGTCCCAGTGGCGGTGTTGATCTGAACAACTTCGCCAGCCTGAATGAATTCCGGCACGTTGATGACCAAGCCGGTTTCCATCGTTGCGGGCTTGCCACCGGAAGTCACAGAACCGCCTTTGATGTTAGGCTGAGTTTCGGTGACCTTCAAGTTAACCGTCGAAGGCAAGGTGATCCCGATCACTTCAGTACCATAGAATTCAATTTCAACCATGGCGTTTTCCAGCAAGTACAGGCGTTCGTGTTCAATGGATTCGTCTGGCAGTTCGTATTGTTCATAGGTATCCGTATCCATAAAGTAGCTCATGCCATCTTGTTCATACAGATATTGGGCATTCTTCTTCTCTAAGATCGCGGGCGTCAGCTTTTCGCTTGGGCGCATGGTGGTTTGCACCGTTGAGCCTGCGCGGACATCATACAGCTTCAACTGCATCAAGGTGTTGCCTTTGCCTGGCTTGTGGTGGTTAGATTCCAATACTTTGATCAACTTGCCGTCTTTTTCAAACGTCATTCCTGCACGTAAATTAATTGCTTCCATGTGTATTCTCCTTATGCGCTTATGCGCGGTTGATTGCGACTACCAACACCATTGACTGGTGGGGGCAAAGGCATGATCAAGGCATGGCCAAGATCAATAAAAAAGATGAACATGATACCTCCCACAGTGATCAATCACTGTATACGATCTGTTGCGTCCGTGCCGCGATCGTCTTGATTTGCGAAAAATCTAACTGTTCATGGCCGGTCGTCATGATCACCAATATGTAGCGATGCCCATCTTTGGTGGTGACGATCCCGGCGTCGTTATTCGTTTGGGTTAAGAAACCGACTTTATCTTGCACGGTGGCGTGTTTATCCACGCTCGCCACCCCGGCTGGGATGCCGTTGCGATAAACCTGCTTGCCCATGTCGTTAAGCAAGCGTGCGCGTAACTTGGCGTCGGCATACGGCCCCTTGCCGGCATCTAGCAACTTGAGGAGCTTGACCAGATTTGCGACTGTGGTCTCGGCCGACTTGCCGGCAAAAACAGGGGCGATGCCGAGCGTTTTGAGATAGGCGTCCACCTTGTCTTTGCCATAACGCGTCAGGATCGTTTGCGCATAACCATTGTCGGAATTGATGATCATCGCATCAAAATTAGCCTTATCCGTGAGGGTCCAAGGAAGCTTGTCTTTTTCGAGACGGTGGAAAACATAGGCGGTAATAAACAGTTTGTACGTCGACGCCGATAACACCGCCTTTTCAGCATCAGCACTCACTGACCAAGCCCCGCGATGATCGAATCCTTGGGGATGTTTGGCCGCCGCCGAACCCGGTTTTGGCGCGAGGCTGTAATAGCTGAGTTGTACCTTGCCTGTGGCGGCCAGCTGCGAGAAGTAAGTCGTCAGCGACTGCTTGCGCTTAGCCAGCTCGGCAGCACTCGGCTGCTTGGGTCCGCGATCGCGTTTTGCCGCCGGTTGGGCGCGCTGTAGCACATGCGCGTGCACATACACCCCGCCAACGATCAACACGATGATCACCGCGACGACGGCAAGCAAACCGCGGCGGTAACGCTTTTTTAGCCGGTGAGTCCGGATAAATTCCCATAATTCGCGCAGTACTGCCATGAGTGCCCTCCCGAATCCGTGTGCATACATCTAAAATTTTAACGTTAAAAGGCCAACAGAACAAGCACAATCGCGCACTTCCCCTGCTGGTCTTTAATTATTTTGCAAAAATTTCGTGGATCGGCGGTACCGGATGGGCCACCAACCAGTCGTGCACCTGGCGTCCCAAGGCATCTGTCATCTGCGATGCCGCCGCCATTTGTTTCGGCGTGATCGCGTTGACATGCATCCCGCCGGTGATGATGGCGTTGCCTGGCAACACAGACTGGATCCGCTTGGCCAAGCGCTCGGTCAAGACCCCTTCTTGATGCACATGGCCCGGGCGACTTGGTAGCGCGTGCGTATGGATCCCGTCTTGGCCGACAGTCGTCACCACCCCATAATGCGGGACGTCGCCACCTGTCAGCGTCAACAACACGTCTCGGCTTTGACGAGTCAACCGCACCTGGATCGAGTAACCGGCCTGCGTTGCGGTAAACACCTTGTCGTTCATTGGCGGGCCGCCTGCTTGGCCTCGGCCAAGCCCAGCCAGCGCGTCGACAGCTCGTTATCGATGTGCAAATGATCCAACAGCTTCATCGTGGTGTGATTGATCAAGTCATCGATCGTCTTGGGCTGATTATAAAACGCCGGGATCGGCGGGATGATCTCAACGCCCATGCGTGCCAGTTTCAACATGTTCTCGAGATGGATCTGGTTGAACGGAGATTCGCGCGGCACAACGAGCAACGGCCGCCGTTCCTTGAGCGTGACGTCTGCGGCTCGGCCGATCAAAGAATCCCCGAGCCCTGTCGCGATCGCCGCCAAAGTTTTCATGCTCGCCGGGACGATGACCATGCCGTCGTGTCTGAAACTCCCGCTGGCGATCGCCGCGCCCATGTTGCGCACATCATAAACCACATCCGCTAGTGCATTCACTTGCGCTTCGTTGTAGCCGGTGGCCTCAACGGCAAGGTTTTCTTTTGCCCAGGGACTCATCACCAGATGGACCTCGATTTCAGGATCCGCGTGCAACGCCTCTAAAAGCCGCAACCCGTAGATCGTGCCGCTAGCACCTGTAATTGCCACAACGATTCGCTTCATGCACTGACTTCCTTTCTGCTGTCCTACTTCAAATAATCTTGCCAGTTTGGCATTTCCTTGAACGGTGCCCGCTTGAACTGGGCCAACATGTCGTATGGCACGGTGCCGTCTAAAACCAGCTTCGACGACATCCCCCGCTGACGGATACGTGCCGGATCGTATTCTGGCAACTCGGAAGGATCCAACGGATGGTTGCGCAGGCCTTCTAAGACCATGATGTCTTTGTCTGCTTGGAAGCGCGTGTTGATCGTCCACATGACATCGTTCCAGTCGAAGATATCGACGTCTTCATCCACCAAGATCACCGTTTTGAGCTCTTTGAACGCGGAAAATGCTAACAGGGCCGCTTGCCGCTGGATGCCTTCGTCATTAATGTCATCCTTGTGGATCTGCATGATCGTCATCAACTTCCCGCCACCGGCCGGGGCGTTGTAAACATTGGTGACCTTGCCGGGGATCGCACGGTCGACCAGATTCAAGATCGACGCCTCTGTTGGGATCCCGGCCATGGACACATGTTCTTCTGACGGGCCGATGGTGGTTTGCACGATCGGCTTGTCTTGCCGATGGGTGACGGCCTTGATCTTGACGACGTTGACCGCTGGGTTAGCTGTGCCGTTGTAACCAGGAAATTCCGGCATGGCAAACCCAGAGTTGGTGTTGATGTCTTCTTGCATCTTGACGTTGGGTTGGATCTCGGCTTCGATCACCCATTCAGAACGCGCGATGGCCTTAGCGTCGACCGCGACGCCTTGGACGATCTGCACCGGTTCGTCGCGCAATGCCCCCGCCACCTGCAATTCGTTGTAGCCAAGCGGCGTTGTCGGCGGCTCGAAAGTCGCCCCGATGGTGATTGCCGGGTCGAGCCCGATGTTGATCGTGATCGGCATCGGTTCGTTATTGGCTTCATATTGCTTCAAAAACGCCCCAATATGCCGCCCGCCTGGCATGATATACATCCCGATGGTGTCTTTGTCTTCCAGAACCATGCGGTGGATGGTGACGTCAGATTCTTGGCCGTCAACAGAATGGCCATAAACCACCCCCATCGTGATGTACGGGCCGGCGTCGTCCGGCGTGTTGGTCGGCGCCGCCAACAATTTGCGAATATCAAAGTCCTTGTCGGTAGCCAAATGCACGACTTCTTGCGCAGGCGCATCGGCGCGTTGCACTTCCACCGGTGCCACCGGATGCGTGACCGCTTCGTTCAGCGCCTGGCCGAGATGCTTATAATCTTTGTGCAAGATCGTGGCGACCCGCTGGCGAGACGCCTGCAAGCCGATCAAGACCCGCGAGTTAGGAAAGCCTTTGACGTTGTTGAACATCATCGTCGGGCCTTCTTGGGTCGGGCGCATGACCGTCCCGCCGGCGCCAATGTAGCGGTAAACCCCTGCCAAGTCGGCGTTCGGGTCGATTTCTTTATCGGTTTCATGATACTGTCCAGGCATGTTTTTGATTTCAGCTAAGACTTTGCGCAGATCGTATGGTTGTGTCGTCATTTATTTGCCTCCGTGACTTGTTGATGTCTTCATTATCTTCTGCAACAGCGCGCAGAACAATTCGGAATCACGCGCAACATATTCCAAATTGGAATTAGTCAGGAGTCGCATGCGTCTTGATAAATTGCCAAAAAGTAGCAACGGCTGGTGCAGGCGTCGTTTTCAAGCACATGAATGCCAGCCGGCTGGTGATCTGCGGCGTGATGGGTACCGCCCGGATATTGGCATACGCGTTTAGCGGCACCGACTTGCCCATCATGATTGCCACCCCCATGCCTCGGTTAACCATGCCCGCGACCAAATCGATCCGCTGGCCGGTATACCCGATCGTTGGCGTGATCGCGGCGGCTTGCATCAAATCCAGGACGGGCTTGGATAAGCCTGTTTCCGGACTCAGCAATAGCAACGATTCATTGGCGAGATCTTGGATCGACACGGAAGATGCTTGCGCTTTAGGATGATCAGCCGGAAACAACGCGACAAAATGATCTTTTTCTTCATCGAGCACCTGATACTTTGCCGGAGGCTGATCAAACAGACGCGTAAAAATGATATCCGTTTTGCCGGCATCAAGGTCCGCCACCAATGTCGTCGTTTCGGCCTCGGCAAAGTTCAATTCGATCTCCGGATGCTGTTTGCTGAAGGCCGCGATCGCGTTGAACGCCCGATACTGGGCGACCGACGGGATCGTCCGGATCACGAGACGCTTTTTTGCTTGCGCGCGTTGCGCCTGCAACCGCGTTTGCATGTGGTGCGCCGTCTCTACGATTTGTTGCGCATAAGGCAACACTAATTGCCCTTCTGTGGTCAACTTGATCGTCCGGTGGGAACGATCGATCAATTGGACGTCGAGGCTTTGTTCCAACGACTTGATCTGCTTGGAAATCGTCGCCTGGGTGGTGAACCGCCGCGCGGCAGTCTCGGTGTAACTCAACGTCTGCGCCAGATCGACAAAACTGGCCAGTTTATGTGTATCCATGATTCCTCCGTCATCTCGTGTGGGTATCCGGCCACAAAAAAACCTTGCAGCGATTCGCCCTGCAAGGTTGTTAATCCATCACGCCTTTAAACATGCCTTGCTTGCGATTTCAAAGTCACATCAGGCCATATCGTGCTTCTTCACCGATAAATCAACACTTTTCCTCTATAAGGAAGACGCATCGAGTTACATCGTGTCACTCAAATCTGGCACTTTTCTGACAAATTCTGACAAGTCTCGCACACGCAATTATACAAGATTACTGCATAAAAATAAGCCTCCCATCCACTGGATGAGGGGCATTTTGTTAATATGCAGGTTGATGAGCAACCAAAAACTAAATCTCATGGTCTACCTAACAATCCGAAGCTTTGGCGCCTTGCTTAGCTGCTTGTCGATGAGCGAATGCCGAAAAATAGTTTCGAATTCTTCCTTTGGAAATCCTAAATCGGAAGAAATCTTTGCCGAATCAGTGACTTTTGCTTCAATGAGCATTTCAGTAGCTTCTTTAAATAATTCTGGACGTTCTTTTGGTATTACATCGTCATCAGGCTCATGCTTACGCCAATGATTTGATGAGATTTTTTTTTGTAGATAGAGGTACTGATTTTCGGTCATTAAGTGCAACTGACTAGCCTTATAAATTAATGCCGAAATAGAAACTTTCCAATATTGCTTGGCCTCAATAAAAAACGACATATCGGTAGAAATCAAATAATCCATAAAGCTATCATCTGGTAAAAGAAGACTAGACGCAAAATAATGGGCTTGCCTTTCAAGAAGCTTCTTGTACTTTGCATTATCAAGCTCAAAGATGTCTTCAACTGATTCATGCAGAAGTATATGGCCAAGCTCATGTGCCATATTAAATCGTCTTCTCGCGGCCGACTCGTCATTATCAGTAAGCGCAATAACTGGCCGTCCACTAATCCAGCTAGAAACTGCGTCTAGCTTCTCACTATGCATGGTTGTCTCGGAAACAATAATGCCGTTGGCTTCCAAAACATTAGTTAGATTTCCAATCGGTCCTGTACCAAGCTGCCATAGATCACGAACGGACTCCGACATTTCACGAATCATGTCATCGGTTATTTCTTCAACCGGAACATCTAATGGTGTTGGAATGTTTACTTCAGGAAAATCAATATATTCTGAGAGATATCGCTCGGCTTCTGCGACTAATTGCAATCTCATTGTCTGCATTTCTCGCAATTTATTGGTGCTAGCGGCTTGGCTCCTAAAAAAAACGGCGCCCATCGGGGCCGTTGCTTCATCCCTCGAGAACCAACCTGTTGGGAAATTAAGAGCATGAGCCATTTTCAAAATTGAATCACCACGTGGTTCCGATGTACCTTGTTCATACTTGCTTATAGATTGTCTCGAAAGTTCAGCCTGTTCAGCCAGCTGAGCCATACTTATTCCTCGCATCATGCGAGCTTTCCGTAATTGAACGGGATTAAACTTGGCCTCCGTCATTCGTTTTCTCCCTCTCTAGTAATTGTTGAACTCGGTCGTTAAATGCTAGATTAAGTTTTCGTTTCTCATCTCGACTTGGAGTCGAAGTAACAGAAACCGCATCAGTAATATCACACTGATCTAACCAAGCAGTAACTCCAACATTTGGCAAACTTAAATTCACATATCTTAGTTTATAATTGGGACCGCCATATGTCACCATGATATATGGCATTTCCGCTAATTCTTGAGTTTCGTCACCGGCTGGATTGAAGAGATCAATTTCTCGATTAAGGAAGCTACGAGAGTTCCGATTCCAAGCGCTCTTAGGTAGGGACTTTTTAGAACGCGTTTTATGAAGAGTGAATGCGGAGTGCCCGTCATAGATAACAGGATATGTATACCCATTTTTTGAAACCTGATGTTGTTCAAACGTCAGTGGTAATCCTGAACGCTCAGCCTCTGACTGAAACGCAATATCCACATATACATGACGCAACATTCCATACGCGTTTTTAGCCTGAAATAATTTAAGGATTTGCTCTCTGGTTGTAAGCTCATCGAACAACGCATACCCGCGCTTGACCGAATTACTGATAAGTCCTGGAAGACGCGGATCCATTTGATTTTTCATTTGATATTCTAACGGGCTCATATGAAGCTCCTCCTTTTACATATACCGACCTATGTATATATATTGCCTTTTTTAACACGTTTTGTCAACTTTGGTATTTTAAAAAGTCTAAATACTCAGATTAGGTTGCACATTGTGAGCAAAAAATAAGCCTCACCCGAATTAACGAGTGAGGCAATAATGAGCTACTTAAACGTTGCGTAAGGATCCACATTACGCCCGGCACTATCCGCGCGACCGACAGCTAGATACCCGTAGCTGCCGGACCGCGGCTGCCGAATCCAGATATAGCCACCCGATACACACTTAGCGTCATAGGTCACAACTGACCCCGCTGGCAGTGTGGCGATCTTGCTACTCTCCGTGGTCGCGCCCCAGCGTAGGTTGATGGCAGACTTGAGCGTCGCCTTGCCTGACTCAGCCGTCCACTTGACACCCCGCGCATCCTTCCACGTCTTGGCCTTTGCGACTGGCTTAGGCTTGGCGACGTTCGTCACAGTCACCTTCAAGGCATTGACAGTCCCACTAGAGATTGTCGTCTTGGCGTACTTCCCCCATGCGGCTTTATTACCATAAAAGATGTTGCGGTCGATGCCAGCGCTGGTGAACTGCCAGATAGTTGCCGACTTCCACGCTCCTGTCGAATATGGAAAGCTCGGTACAGTCCAGCTATCGGCATTAACTGGATAGCCCGCAATCCAAAGCCCGCAGTATGGCGCACATGACGCCACTTGCGCCACCGCAGACGCCTGCACGTAGATCAGCGGCCAGACACCCGTGAGCGTATGAACGCGCTGAACGAACTTCAATGCCCAGCCTGTATTTCCCCAAGCAACGTTGCTACCTTGTTCCCAGTCCAATGCTAGAACTGCTTCACCAACATAGTTCTTGATGTTTGCGATTAAGTAATTTGCCTCGGCGACTGGATCACCACCACTCGCATAGTGATACAAGCCCAGCAAATGCCCCGCCTTCTTAGCGGCAGCATACTCGGCATTACACTTCGGATTGACGTATGATAGTCCCTCCGTCGCTTTAACGATTACGAAATCAATATCAGCCTGACCCGCTTGTGCAGGAGTCTGGTAACTTGCCACGTCCACACCTTTTAGCGTCATTTTTCTGCCTCCGTCGTTGAGTTCGATTCACTAACAACTGACTCGGCTTTTTGTTTGGCCAGTGCTGCCTGAACCGCGTTATCGATTCGTTGCTGAGTTTCGGCTTCTAACTTATCAGCCGCTTCTTGCTTCGCAGTTGCTTTGGCTACTTGAGCATCACTGACTGCCGAAGCAGTGCCTTTGACCCCAGAGTATACGCCAGATGCCGTAAGTCCAGCAGCCAAGCCAACCATTGCACCAGCGGCAAGATTGCCCCCACCAGTGGCTACTATTGCACCGAATCCAATTAAAGCCCCACACGCGCCTGCCACAAAAGGCATGATGCCGTTCGGCAACTTCGTTTGCTTGATTGCTTGCGTTGCGCCGGAACAAATCACCGCAATCAGCACAAACTGAGCTGCGGTGACCAAATTAAGATTTTGAATTGCTTCCACGTTGTTTCCTCTTTTCTTGTGAATTCTGTTTACGACTTGGTTGCTTACGATAGTGATACGTCAGATAAGCGACTGCAATTGGAGCCAGTGCTTTGACCAGATTCGTGAGATCTCCGAGAAATTGATGCCAGTTAGTCCAGCTCATCATCAGCATCACTCCTCGCTGCGAGGACAACGATCAGTGCCAAGAGCGCAGCGTCTTGCACCCACGGCATAAACCCGCCTGTATGTGCAGCATGAAGTAGCTGATACACAGTCAACGTTGCCATCAAAAAAGCCGCTAACCCTAGGGTAGCAGCGTCCCATTCCTGGTGATGGCTCTTGCTCATGCACCAGAGCAACATCACAATTCCAATCAAAACAAATGCGATGTCGAAGCCATGGTCATTGGCGATGTCACGGACATACGGCGGCCAAACGAAAGGCTGCGGCTCACAGATCATATTGATGCCAACGCCAATCAGCGAAAGCGCAATGATCACATGGTACGGATTATCTTTAAGACCTGCCCAAGCCGTTTGCAATTTTGCTAACACAGTTCCTCACCTCTTTTCCAAGTGAACGTTTCAACTCTATTTAGTGGTATCTGTACTTGGATCAGTTGTGTCGCCACCTGCATCAGTCGGTGTGGATTCTTCGTCTAACTGATCTTGAGTGTCATAGACAAGATCTTGGAAAGACGCGATATCAGCACGTACTTCCTTCTTGTTAGCGTCATACAACGCTTGGTTCTGAATTGATTGGGTAACATTATCCGAGCCGTTGCCTTGTTGATCAATCGTTGCGTTCAAGAATGCAACTTGGGTCCCATTGATCATGCTCTTACCAGTTAAGCTGATGCTCTTGTTAGTTTCTAATGACATGATTAGTCCTCCTTGGCTTCGTCAGCCGGTGCTTTAGCGTCTTCAAATGCTTCGTGTAATGCGAGATACCCGTCGAGATCCTGACCAGAAATCTCATGCTTCTCAACCCATCCGTCAACGATACGATCAACGTCATCAATATGGTTCACGTAGGTGCCACCCTCGATTTCGGCATCTTGGTCGAGCCAAGTGTTGTGTTCGGCTTGATAAGTGTCATCGAGTTTGTCACCAGATAAGGTGTGCTCTTTGAGTAATGTTTGCTCCTCTTCAGCGGCCTCTTGCAGTTTCTTGGTCAACAGCTTTTTGAACTTCGCCAGGGCAATTGTATCGCGACCCTTTGCTGATACTTTCTCGATAAAGTTAGATGCCTTACTAATAACTGAGTTCTTTAAAGTGATTTTCATGATTATTTTTCTCCTATGCGGACTTAGCCGCTGACTTGAGTTCTTCAATTTCCTGTTTCATCTGTGCGAGTAATGGTAACAAAGCGGGTGCTATCCGATCGTAGTTAATCCCTTCAAGCTCGCCATCATCGCCACGGACGACTAAGTCTTCAAGCCCTGCCGCCGCTAAGTCCTCGGCAATCATGCCAAAGTATGGTGTCGGTGCTTGTTTTTGCTCGCCACTTGCGTAGTGAGACAACTCGGCTTTATCCAACCAGTGGGCTGTCGGCAATGATATCAAAGCCTCTGCCATACTAGTCGACCGTGACCGTTCAATCATGGTCTTGTACTTAGACGCAGACGTTGATCTACGAAGAGATCCATCATTAATAACAACAACGTTACTAGAGCCACCAGTAGTTTTGGAATATATTGCTGGTGCGATGATATATGATGCACGCATATAAATGCAACTCCAAGCAGATTGTCCGTCCATTGATGCTCCAACACGAATAAATGGAGAGCTTGAAACCGTACCATCATCAGGTGAGCCACCAACAATGACAACGCCACGTTCAGCGCCACCTAAAATCGTTGGTTCCCACGTACCGTTTGCGTTCTTACCACTTATCAGTCCGCTGAAAGTATTCTTACCAAGCTCCCACGTAAATATGTCAGAGCCGACGTTTGCTGAATTCGCAAGCATGATACTATCTCGGCCGATAATCGTGGCACCGGCCCAGTTGGACCCAACGCCCTTGTTTGAAATAGACAGATATGGCGATGTCTGCGTATCAAACAGCGTTGGCTGGATAAACTGGATTTGACCGCCCTTGAGTAGCACACGATTGGTCGAGTCGGCAACTGACATGTAGCCCTTATCGACATTAATATCGATATTGTCTGTGGTTGAGTGAATCCGTCCAGACTGAAAAGTAACCGTGCCCGTATTGAGGTTGATCGCTAGGTTAGCGCCTGTAATCGTGCCAGCCGAAATCGCACTAGCGTTCAGCCCAATGACGTTGAGTAAACCAGCGTTTAAAGTGCCCGTTATGATGTTAGAGGCGTTGATATTTTTAACATTGACTAAGCCGGCATCGAGTTCGCCTCCAATAATGTTCGACGCAGATAAATTTTTGACCGTGATCTTCGACGCGTCGATCGTACCCGACGCGATCATGTCGGCAGATAAGTTTTTGACTGTCAACTTACCAACATCAAGCGTGCCAGATATGATGTTAGTGGCACTCAAAGCTGTGGTAGCGATAAGATCCGCCGCTATACTCCCGCTGGTGATATTGTCAGCGTTGAGCTTAGTCGTCGCGAGACGGTCAGCGGTGATTGAACCAGATGTGATTTTTGCCGCATCGAGGTTAGCAATAGCCGCTGACTGGATAGACGCATCGTCAAAGTGACTAGCAGCCGTGACATAAAGGCTTGCACCTTGGATTGTGACTGTCCCGCCGCCATCAGCAGACAGGCTCAACGCGGCCGCTATTTTACCGTCGACCATGACGCGCTCATCAATGAGGCCTTGCAGTTTAGTGATTTGGATATCCGTATAAGTTGTAGCATCTGCTGGCGCTGGTGACCAATCAGAAGGTACGGTCCCAGTTTCTAACTTTTCAAGGGCAATAAATATTGCGCCACCAACGGCAGTATAGTCAGATGATTCAAAACGGATAGTTACCGGCCCATCCACTGTACTGATGAAAGTAAATGCAACCCGCTGCCACGACTCAGTAAATGCAAACTGATTTGTTGCGATAACTTGAGCATTGTATTGTGTATTGCCTGCTGAATAATATGCCTCAATAGTAGAATCACCTGGTGAAGCACTCCGAACGTACCCGCTGTATACATAGCTCTGGCCTTTAACCAATTTTACCGTGGTTGCATCCGGTGACATTGAATCCCAAGGATAAGCAGATAGTTGCTGCATTTTCGCCCCTGAATAGGGAAATTCTGGATTTGCATTAAGCAATATGTGAGTGCTTGTATCACCCTCCCATATCCAGCTCTGCATTGTAAGGCTGTCCGGCAACAGATTTGTACCACCGACAGAGAGGTTATCCAGCCCACTCTGTACACTGCTTGCCGTCGCCAGTGCTGAATTGGCATTGGCCACTGCATCGTTGGCCTGTTTGGCTGCCGCCGCCGTGTCAGCAGTCGCTTGCTTAAGCGTCGAGTCGACTGTCGCCAGTGCCGCATCCACATCAGACTTGTTTGTCGTGATGAGCTTGGTGTTGTCAGCAATGGTCTGTGAGAGTGTTGCCTGTGCCGCCGTGTTGTCAGCGAGCTGCTTAGTCAGGTCGGCCTGTGTCTTTTCGTTGGCGGCTAACTTGCCGTCTAGGTCAGCGACGTTTTTCTTGGCCGTGGCTAGGTCAGCGGCGGCCTGAGTCATGGTCGCTGTCATCTCGCCTAGCTTGGTGTCGACCTGCTTCTGGATCTGCGTCCCAGTCGCATCAGATGCTTCGTCGTGCCAAGCGCCATCGTGGTAGATCCACATGTGGGTCCCGCTGGCGGTGGTCTGATAAGCGACATCCCCTTCTTTGCCATCGAGACCAAGGTTGACCGGTGATTGGTCAGACCAAGTGATGGAGTTGAGGCCATTAGCAGCCTTCGCAATCGTCACCTTATCGATGATCTGTACTTGGTTAGTAAGCGCAGATACTTGGCTACTCAGTGAGCTGTACGCCACATCTGGGCGAGACGTGCTGTCGTACGTTTGGGTGAGATACTGCTTAGCAGTCGGCTGCCAAGTGTAAGCCGTGAGCCGTGCCTCGACGTCGATGTCGTCTTGCGTGTGCTTGACGTGCACCGTGTCACCAGGCAGCACCTGGGACACAACGCCGAGTGATTTGTATTCCTCCGTATTTTCGAGCAGCACGACGTTGAGCTTGTAGGTCCAGTTAGCCTGGTCGATGTGGTTATCACTGAATTCTTTGGCTGCAGCGTCACGTAAAAGCTTGTAAGCATCATCTACCGGTACAGCGCCATCTTGGTCGCCAGTCGCCTGTGTCTCATCGATCGCCTTGATGTCGCTATAGGTAATCGTACCGACTTTAGGCTTGCGATAGTTGCCGATCAGCGGGCTATCGACGTACAGCTCAGGTAGCAACAACCCGTTATAACCTTCTGGAAGCAGTCGCGTAATGATGCTCGTGCTGTCCTTTGTCGCCGTGTAGCCGAGCAAGTTGTGGGCGTACTCAAACCGCACGCCGCGATCCTTGCCGATGCGTGGATTGACGGAAAAACTGAAGTCCTGCCAGTCAAATTCACCGCCCCAGCGATTGAGGAAAGTGTTGTCGTCGGTGCCAATCAGAGCGTTGATCACACTCATGCGTACTAGACGGGCACTCGCCGTGTTGCCGATACTCGACATAACCTTAAAGCCGGTATCGTAGTTGGCACCCGTCATGATCTGGTCGAGCGCTGCCTGACCGTCCTTTTCAACAACGTTCGTGTCCGCCAAAAAGTTGTCGTTGAGGTCCCAAAATACTTGATAAGCAGTGATGCTCAGCAGGCCCATGGACTTCACCACCGTCTTGATGCGGAACGCTGTGGCACCACCTGGCACCGGGACCCGCACGATGTTATCAGCGACGAGATCAGTGGCGTACTTGCTCATCATCGGATAGTCGAATGTCAGCGTGAACTTGGTGTTCAGTTGCCACGTGACCACGTCATTGCTGACATCGTCCAGAACATGGCCATGGTGGCTAAAATCTGTCTGATCACGTGGATAAAGTTCGATCGTATCTGTCATACATAACACCACCTAGGAGTAACAACGACCTTCGTCGCTCCAGTCAGGACGACATGATTAACGCCTGGCTTGAACTGTGGAAAGTCGCCTTTAGTTGAGCTTGTGACGTCTTTGCCGCCCATCGTCACCGTGTGCGTCATGCAGTCAATTGTCACGTCTGCCGTTACTGAGTCGATAGAGAACTCATCGGTGTTGACAGACAGCTTCACCGTACCGGATCCAGAAACCACAAGTAGTGGGTCGGAGGACTCACTGCCAGGGTTGTTCAAATCGAAGTTAGCGGTGAAGGTCTGCGCCAGCGTGTCCTGGTACTCAAGTGGATCTAGAACAAAGGTCGGCTTATACGTGCCAATCACATCGGTCGTGTCAATGGTTAGCTCACCAGGCGTGCATGACTTCACCACGTAGTAGAATCCGGTGTCATCACTAAAAGCAAGCTTTGTGGCACTTTGCAAAATTGCCTTGGTTTTTCGCCAGGCGTCATTGATGTTTTTAACGTCGACTAGTTGCAGGGTTGGCGACCAGCTAGTGTCTTTCCAACCAAGCTTTTGCGTCAGCGAACCATTTTTGCGTCCAGGCACATCAGTCGTCTTCACATCACGAGCGGCGGCTGGAATAGGCGGCTTGCTTGTCAGATAAGTGCCCGGCACTGATTCGCCCAGCGCTTTGCCGTCAATAATCAAGTCAACCATTCCTATCGCCTCCCATAACTAAAGTTTTGTGTTGCGTCTTGTTGTTGCAGATAGTCCGACGTATACGGACCGGTGATTGTTGCAAAGGTACGGCCATCAACTTGCAACACGATTGGCCCACCCGTCGGCATGTGAGCGGCAATTGCAGCACCCATCTTGTTCCAAGTGTCCTCATTCAGAGGGATTACTCCCTCTGGTCCAGCTTCACCGCCAACTTGTGCGCGAGCGCCGTCCATGCCAAACATCGTCGGTTGCGTCATAATGCCGCCTTGGGCGTACCAGTCAACAGACAGATGGGGAATGGATCCTTTTAAGAGATCGCCTACATGCCACCCGCTTGGACTGATACCAAAATGTGGCATCGGGATGTGCGGCCAGTGAATCGAGAAATTGAAGAAGCCCTTGATGGCGTTGATTGCACTCCCAACGGCATTCTTTGCCGCATTGATCGGTCCTGAGATTGCATTCTTGATGCCATTCCAGACACTTGACGTCACAGACCTGACCGCATTCCATGCACTAGATACAGCAGACCTAACGCCGTTGACCGCACCAGATACGACAGACTTGATACTATTCCATACTGATGAAGCGACCGATCTAATCGAATTGAAAACGGATGAGGTAACGGACTTGATTGCATTCCACGCCGAGGAAACAACCGACTTAATTCCATTCATGACTGACGAAATTGCGGATTTAATCGCATTCCAGACAGAGGTCACCACCGATTTGATTGCGTTAACCGCTGATGAAACGGCGTTCTTAATTGCATTCCAAACCGATGTGATGAATGATTTCACAGCGTTAAAGACCGATGATGTCACCGACTTAATCCCATTCCAAGCGCTAGTTACGACAGACTTTATTGCAAGCAGAAGTGGTCGCAAGAAGTTCTCAATCGCGTTCCAGACATTGACAATAAATGACTTCACAGCATTGAAGACGGCCGTTGTGACTGTTTTAATCCCATTCCACGCCGACTTGATTACATTACCGATAGCCGCGAGAATTGGACCAAAGAATGCTTTGATGGCGTTCCAGGCCGTCGTGACCACAGTCTTAATCAGGTTCATCGCTGTCGTGGTTATAGTCTTCCACACTTCCATATAGGTGCCGATAATGACGGCAATCGCTGTGATAGCGACTGTGAAGACAGTTTTAATGCCTTCCCAAATGGCGCTGAAGAAAGTCTTGATGCCATTCCAAACTGCCTTGATGGCTGTAGATATCGCTGTGAAAGCTGGTTGTAAATATGCACCGATCGCAGTAACTACCGTTGTGAAGATGTTCTTAATCCCGTTCCACAGACCAGCAAAGAAAGTTGAGACTCCTTGCCAGACGGTTTTCACAACATTGACGATAACTGTCCACTCGGTCTGCAAATATGCACCGATAGCATTCACGACTGTGGTGAATATCTGTTTGACACTGGCCCACAAGTTGCTAAAGAACGACGAAATCCCGCTCCAAACGCCTTTCAGCCAGGTAACGATAGCCCCCCAGTTCTTGATTACGAGGATCACAGCCGTAATGGCAGCAATAACACCGGCAATTACAGCGACAATTGGTAGGATTGTACCCGTCAACAGCGCCATACCACCACCAGCATCAGTAGCAGCCGCTCCTATCATTGGCAAGACAGTTGCAATCATGGTGATAACTGGCGCAAAAAGACCAAGTGCTACAACAATTGCACCAATTGCAACTGTCAGTGTCTTAACTGGTTCTGGTGCTTTGGAAAATGCAGTCCCGATGCCTTGAACAATTGGAAGCAACGCCTTGATCACCGGCAACAACGTCGTCTGAATTGTTCCCCCAAGTTTAGCCATTGTTTGCTCAAATTCTTTTTGAGCTTGCTTAGCTTTATCAACCGGGTCGAGCGTCTGAGCAAACGACTTGGATACGGTACCACCAGAGTCCGAAGCGGATTGCTTCAAACTGTCTAGTGAAATCTTGCCGCTTTGAATAGCAGCAACCATCTTTGGCGCAGATCTGGTCCCAAAAGCTTCAACGCCTGCGTTCAAAGCATCAGTTGGTGTTTTGGCGTTCTTAATAGCATTAAAAGTCTCAGTGATGCCTTGACTGAGTGTCTTGTTTTCCTTGGCATAGACCGTCGATGCCTTAGACATGCCTTTGAGCGCAGTCTCAGCATCAACCCCGCCCTTAGCCCAACTGGCAATAATTCCAATGCCTTGCTGCAGCCCAATGTGCAACTGCGAGAAGACAGGATATGCGGCGGCAACTGAAGACTCCAGGTCATCGACATTCATGCCAGAGGTTTGTGCACCCTTGGCAAGAGAGTCCAAGACTGCGGGCATTTGCTTGCCGGTAACGTTGAATTGAGCCATTGAAGTGTGCAAGGCGTTGACGGCATCAGTCCCGCTTTGCCCGGTGATCGCGCTGAATTTAGCAACTTGTTCAGAGGTTGTTTCCAACGCTTTGCCAGAGAGGTCAAACTGTGACTTCAAGGCCGCCATGGTATTAGACAAGTCCATGGAATCCATCTGTGATCCAGCCATTGACCGCTCGACACGCTCAAATGACTCACCTAACTGATCAGCTGCCGGACCAAGCGCACCCGTCTTGCTGGTCAAATTATCTACAGCATCATCTGTCTCTGACCAGGCTTCCTGTGCCTTACTGTTGAAATTCATGATGCCTTGACCAGCCGACTGCAGGCCATTACCGATATTTTGCAATTTGTCAGCAAAGGTGTTCCGCGCAATCTGGTCCAGTTTGTCATCAGTGGTGCTAGCCTTCTGACCAAGTGTCTCCATTTTGTTACCAAGGTTGGCCATACTTGTTTCAGCGTCATTCAGCTTGATGCGCATGTTGTTAGCTTGTGTTGAGTTCTCGCCATATGCGGTTTTAGTTTGCTGCAGCTGTTGTTTTAGGTTCTCGACCTTCTGCTGAGCAATGCCCATTTGGGTGCCTAGCTGGCGATGAGCTACTTCATTTTTTTCTGCAGCAGTGGCACTACCGCCTAGTTGAGCGGTCTCAAGTTTGGCTGAAGAAACAGCTAACTTCATCTTCTGATCAAGTTCACCTTCCTCAGACTGGAGACCGTTCAGCCTGTCCTTCGCATCGTTGGCCTTAGCGCCGTGCTCGGTCAACTGCTGATTGACACCAGCCAGCGCTGTCTTGAGATTGGTCTCAACACGTTGAGCATCAGCTACCTTACCAACCAGGCGATCAAAGGCAGTGCCCGATGTTTGTCCCTTCTCCTGCATCGCCTGCAGTTGAGCGGTAAGCATCTGCGTACGTTTGGCCGCAGCTTCTGACTGGATCTGCAACTTTTGCTGTTCTGCAACCAGTCGCTGTGACGAACTGGCATTTTCGTCCATCGCTGAGATCTGCGCCCGGAATTCTTTAGCCGCCGTGTTCATGATGGTGTTAATGTCCTTGACAGTGTTGGCAAATGCCACTTGGCCATTCATCTTAAAATCAAGAACAACGTTTTGTGCTTCATCTGCCATATTTTTTCCTCCTTTCTGATTAGTTAAAGAACGGGATCTGGTCGAGCGTGACTTGCTTTCGCTCAAGCTTCGGTGCAGTTGCCGACTTTCGTAGTGCATCTGGATTGTTCGCCTGGATCCAGAACAAATACTGTTTCATCCACAAATTTGGCGTCATCTTCAGAAAGTGCTCCAGGTCGATGCAAAGTAGCGATTGGGCCACAAACAAATAGAAGGCCCAGGGATATTCATCATCCGTCTGGGCCTCCTCCTGTTGCGGCGTCGTTATTTTTTTATATCGTCAAGTTGGAAGTCCTGCGCATTCAGAATGTCCATTGCCTCCTTGATGACCTGTGGAATTTGAGAAAACGGCACTGCCAGATTCATTTCTTGGTAAGTGCATTCAGTGCCGCCTCCAATCAGTAAGCCGTATACGAGCGACCAGACTAGGTGTTGGACCTTTTTATCGCGAATATTGATGGTATGATACTTCATCATCGCATTCAGGTCCCGCTCAAACTTTTTGTACCCTTGGCCATACGCAGATTCGATTGCATTGATGGAATCAAACGTAAACATTGCAGGAACTTTCACGCCTTGAATCGTGAGGTACGTCGTTTCTCTTAATTTAACCAGTTCCGATAGTCTTGCCATGGTTTATCCTCTCTAACCTGCCGCTGGGGGCGTCACGGTAACTGCACATGTGGCGGTCTTACCACCATCTTTGGTGGTGATGGTAATCGTCGCGCTACCCGCAGCTACACCAGTTATTGTCCCGTCTGCAGCTACCGTCGCCTTAGTATCATCACTCGACTTGTACGTTACCGATTTTTCGGCAGCATCGTCTGGTGCTACCTTGGCGGCCACCTTGACTGTCTTACCGACTTCAACAGATACAGTCGTCGGATCAGCTGTCACCCCGGTTACTGCTACCGGGGTCACGGTTTTGGGGAAGCAACTTCCTCCAGCTGTTCTTTGGAGTAGATCACTTGCTTGAAGAAGTCATCGATCGACATGTCAGCACTGTCGCGAGCCGAGTTATAGCGTGCGTAGTAAACACCAGAGTTCCGCAAGCCACCAGCGTTGTAGACAATTTCTGGATTGACTTCCTTGAACGCATCTTCGGAAGTCTCATGAGAGTCGTTCATCGCTGGGTAAAGCGTGCAAGAGGTGAGCCAAATACCATCATGCTGGCCATTGGAGAGCAGCGTATCAAACCCAATGGCAAATTCAGGCATTTGCTTAGCGTCTGTGGTGCCAAACTCGACGCCATGCTCGGCAGCGACACCTTTCATTTGATCAAGCACTTCCACGGGCATACCGATATGCGTGTGTGTGACTTCGATATTTGTCTCTTGAGTGATCGTCCCAAACTTCTTACCGCTGGCGTAAATATCAGTGGACTTGCCATTGCCTTTAAAGGCAATCTTCTTAATGTTTGAGATCCGGGCAATTTCGGTAGAGTATTCTGGTTCCGAACTTGCTGTTTCGTTAGTCGTCTTCATTGCGAAAAACAGATCTCCCACCGTTAGTTCCAGCAAGACATCTCCCGCTTTAGATGGCGTTGTAGATGTTGGTTCTACCATGTGTAATACCTCCTATTTTTTCAGCGCCGCCATGGTTGGTGCAACCATGAGCCGCTTCAGTTCGTCTTTGTTCGTTTCAAATGTGTTATGCACAAAGTTGTACGGCCTGATGCCGCTGGCTGTGCCGTGTTCCAAAAACAACCACCAGAATGCATCCCCAAAAGTAACTTGCACATGATCTTCTTTATTGACCACTCTGAGCTGGTCCTTGAGACTGCCATATTCTTTGGCCAGTGGCGCGTTGGGATCACTTGGCAAAACCGGCGTCAACTTATCGGCATAGGCCTTCGCTGCGTTAGCCAGACCTTCCATGCCAACCTTTTCAGAGACGTTCATCGCCGTCAGTTGTTTGGAGATCATCTCGAATCCGTTCTGACTACTCATCAGCTATCACCTCGATGTAGGTGTAAAAGTTTGTGATCACCGTATCGTTCTCAGCGGTTGGGCTGCCCGGTTGGCCCGCAAAGTCCCGAAAAGGAACGTCTCCAAATTCAGCCATAAATGGCCGTATTTCGCGTTCTGTGCCTGTCGTGAATAAACTTACCTGGTACTGACAAAGCGTGTGCTGTGCCCCACCGCTGGCGACGACACGACTCGTGTGTGTGAATGAATAAACCCAGTAGGGATAACCGGCATCTTTTGGGGCAGTATCTCTGTACACAGGTCGGCCAAGCGACTTCAAGTGCGCCTTGAACTCGTCAAATGTGATCAACATAGTCGAGACTCACCTCCATCGTTTGGTCTCCCGGAATCTCATAGATCCGAGTGATCTTGTAATCGACGCCCTTGATGCGGATCCGGTTACCAGCTTGTGTGATCGACGTGTCACGTCGGATCATGACGCGCAGCACAACGTCTTGCTTAGATTGCTGAGCTAAATACTTTTCAGTCGCAGTGATACCAATATCGGCGTAGTAGAGTGAGCGCTTTTCGACCCACTTCTGCACTGGCCTGTCGTCAGCATCAACCGTTGACTGCAGGCTGAGCAGTTTGGCCACCCACCGCAGTTGATTGGTTAGTGGTTGCTTCGTTGCCATTAGTCAACACCTCCAGATAAAAGATGGGTTCCAAGGACTCAAGCGCAGCGGCTAACAGATCACTGGCTGAACGGTTGTCATACATCACCGTCGCCACCATGACCTGCAAATACTCCTCGGAGTGGCCAATCTTTTTGATCACGTAACGATCCGCAGCGGTCAAATAAAAAGGAAGCATAGACGGATCCATGTCTTCCTCTAGTCTGATATGAGCTTTAAGCTTATCCAGCAAGTCCGTTTCGCCCGTTGGTTGATCAGCCATCTAAGCCACCTCCTTAAGCGGCAGCGGCAACGGTGACCTTGCAGTCGCCGGTGAAGGTGCCAGATGTCGCCGTGATTGTCGCCGTGCCCTCTTTGACGGCTGTGATGGTACCGTCAGCGGCGACAGTAGCAACTGTCTCGTCGCTGGACTTGTATGTCGTAGCGGCTACGACTGCTGCTACATTGTCAGCATCAGCCGGATCAGCGGACAGTGTTGGCTTCTTCGCGTCCCCGACCTTAAGGCTCATCGTACCTTGGAACTTGATGCCAGTCGCAGGCTTAGCGGCTGGTTGCGTTGGTGTGTCGCCACCCTGACCAGCACCGGTGTCGTCACCGGTGTCGGTCGGTGGCGTTACGCTTTTGGGGCCGCAGTCAGAAGCACAGCGCCTTTCGTGGTCAGCAGACCGGCATCAGCAATCGCGTAAGCGCCATAATCAGTAGTGCGACCCTTAACGTGATCTTCCATGGCAACGGTGAGCGCTTGGTTGATGTTTACGACCAAAGTGTCTGGTGCATCAGCAATCAAAACATCCCCATCAGCTGCACCAGCATCAGGCTTGACCACAATGCCCAAGATGTTACCAACACCGCCTGCGTTCAAATTTGGGACAAACAATGGACGGCCTTGGCCATCGACGATATTTGCCAACTGGTTCCAGATGGTCTTGGAATTAGCATAGATTACAGCCTTGCCAGCAAAGCTGGAGTGGATCCGTGCGAAGGCACTCGTGAGGTCGGTGTATTTGATCTGGTCGGTGTAGGTTGTGACTTGTGGTGTGCCATCTTCTGCCTTAAGCGCAGTCTCAACGCCCAATGGAGAAGCCTTCCCATCACCAGAATGGATAGCAGTGCCCAAAGCTACACCAAGACGATCGCCAAGTTCTTGAGTCAAGAAGCTGACAAAGTCTTCTTCGCCCATGGACTTCATCTTCCAGGAGACGGTAGCCACCTTGTTCAGCTCGAAGCCCTTCAACACAAGTTGGCTGAATGTGTTTTGTTCGTCAGTGGCTTGCGTGTTCTCGTCGACCCACTGAGCATCACCAGAAACAATGCCGTCATGCTTGTTGATGGTCAAAGTGCCGCGAACGTTGTACTTCTTGGCATCAGCAAACAGTGGATACTGTTCTTCGGCAATCTTCCAGATGCCAGCAACCACGGTGTTAGGAATCAACGTCGGCGTATTCCCCGTTTGATGGGTGAAACCTTCGCCAGCGTTCAGCCGCGCATTGGTCTCGTCAAAGATCGATTGCTCAGCGCTGTTCAGGGCGCCACCAAGCATCAACTTGGCCCATGCGTGCTGGTAGCTGGGTGCGTTGTTGGCAGGCTTATTGGTGTCAATGGGCTTAGCTGTCTGCACTGGAGTCAGGTTGGTTGTTGCAACAGTACCCGTCGCCAGATTGACTGGCGCAGCGTTATTCAACGCATTCAGGTCAGCCTGCGCCTTAGCGATATTTTCCCACTTGCTATCCAGTTCCTTAACGTCAGCAGCAATCTTGGTCGCATCTTCGGCCTTGCCGTCCTTAAGCGCGGCGTTAGCTTTGTCCATCAAAGCCTTGCGCTTTGCTAGGTATTGTTCTTTGTTCATAGTGTTTCTCCTTTCAAATTGAGAAGCTGAATTTCGGCATCTAAAAGAGCCAGCCGCGACTTTTCGTCAGCAGTTGGCTCTCGGTATTTCTTAAATTTGTTGAGGGTTGCTAGCGATGGAATATGGCCACCAATGCTGGCCGTCATCTGCATCGTTGCTGGGGCTTTGCCATCACTAAACATCATCTTGTCAGCAAAGCCCTGATCAATAGCTTCTTGCGGTCCAATCCAGTAGGTCGAGTCCATCAGCTTGAGGATTTCGTCCTGCGACTTGCCAGTCTTTTGCATGTAGGCATTGGCCAGAGCATCATTGGACTTTCTCAGCATTGTGCTGGCATCGTCCATCGCGTGATAGTCGCCTTGAGCACCACCAGAGACGTTATGGATCATCATCATGGCCACTGGGGAAATCTGTACCACATCCCCTGCCATGGCGATCACCGATGCCGCTGAATAAGCAGCCGCTGTCACGTTGACGGTGACTGGAGCCTTGTAAGCTCGCAACATTGTGTAAATTTCAGCACCGGCATCAACAATGCCACCGCCTGAACTGATTTCTACTTCGAGATCATCCCCATCGGCTTGATTGATTAAGTCGGAGACAATTCTTGGTGAAGCATAGTCATCACCAAACAGATCGTAAAACCAGCCATATTCGTTGGTCACAATGTCGCCTTTAATCGGGATCACTGTCGTCATCATTATCACCTCCCTTCGATGGGTCGCTCGGTTGCGGATTAGGTTGCTGATTACTGCCGCTGTCGCCAAGCGTGCCAGTGTCCTTGCGCAACAGCATCTTGTCACCGTCAGGAACAGGCGACAAATTGAAGTAGCTGCGGACTTCATTAGGCGACATGGCACCACGGTCCATAAGATTGACCAGCGAAAGCTTAGTCTGCATAGACGCGTAGCTCAGGTCATTAGACTCAAAAATGATTGAGTTACCAAAGGCACGCTGTCGTCGATTAAACAGGCGACTCGTCCACTGCTCCGACATCTGTCGGATAGGAGGCTCAATCTGCGACTCGTACCAGCTAATCCACTGATTTTCGGTATAGCTGGCTTGAATGATCGGCTTGCTGACATGATAAAGCGAATAAATTCGGTCAATTGTGGCCGCACTCTGCTTTTCATTAGGCACAAAGTCGTGCGGCTCTAACTGCGTTGCGTCAGTCTTCGCATCAACACCAGCAGCACCAATACCGCCATCATTTTGAGATGTACTAAGATACGTGCTGACGAACTTCTTCGTATTGGCCTCGATATCTTCTGGACGCAGTGTGGTGTTGAACTTCAGTAACCAACGCACAGCAGCTGAGTTCTTGATTGCATTCACAATGCCTTGATCGGTGGTCGACACAATCTCCATCAGCGGTGCCAGTACGGGACCATTGCTCTCACCAAAAATTTCGTTGGCGTTGTAGTCCTTTCGCAGGTGAATAACCTGCGTATACGGGAACGTGTAGATCTGCCCATTCGGCATGTAGAACTTGAGGTACAAGTTACCCTGATCGTCCTGCAATGCCTCGACACTCGTGGCCACAATCGGCCAGATTGCATTTGGCAGACCATTGCCATCTGTCTGAACAAAGGCAAATGCGTTGTTGTTCAGCTCAAGCTGCGTGATCATCTTCTCCTGCAGCATCTGACCACTCATAATCGGGTTCGGGTCACTCAAGAGGAACGCGATATATGGATCCGGGTTGACTGCAAAAGCGTCACCGGTACCAGACCTGATGTGTTTGGCCACCGCCTTACCAATCGTGGTCGCTTTGACCTCAATTGCTGATCGCACGATATCACTCTCATACACTTTACCGTTCCAGCCAAAAAAGCCGTTGCCCATATCAGTTACCAGCTTGTACTGGCTTGTGACTGGCACAGCTTGATTTTTTCGGTGGAAAATATTGTTCCAAAAAGCCATTGTTTCACCTCCTCTCTATGTTAGATAACAGCGGCATAATCATCCTGCTTGTTGGTTATAACCGTGTATGCGTCCAGCAGGGAAGCCATACCATCAATTCGTTTACGTTGATTGCTACCCTTGTCTGGCTGAATATTGCCGTTGCGGTCAGTGTCGACGTTTGTGTTCGACAGGCACCACTTTAGGATCGGATTGTTGCCATACACGATTCGCTTAGAACGCAGGTCAGCACCGAGCGAATGCATCGGTGCTGAGAGCGTCTTTTTGCCTTGGATAACTGGCTCGAATGTTTTCTCTCCATAGCGGCCTTGCAAATCGCGAACGAAATACTGCGCAGACCAGGCATCGTAACCGCCAGCAAAAAGGTAAATGTCCTGCTTCTTCTCAACTTCTTCGAACCATTCCATGATGTCGCGGTAGTAGACCTTGTTACCTTGGCTCGTGCGCAACAGTCCCTGATCACGCCAGGTCACATACGGGATATTGTCTTCTTGCGCTCGTTGGCCAAGGATATCCTCCGGCAACCAATACATTTGTTCGCAGTAAATGTGATCATCGTCTGGCACCATGAACAGGATGGTCGCGCAGGTAAGGTCAGTCGTCTGTGATAAGTCAGCGCCGGCGATTCCGTAGCGAGGGTGCAGCTTCTTGATATCAAAGGTTTCCTCGTTGTTGAGTTCGTCGAATGTCAGCCAGGCTTCTGTCGATGTTTCACGAATGTTGAAGTCCTTGCACACAAGATTCTTGACCAGTCTGTGGTTGGCCTTGGCTTTCTCGACACGGTTTGCCAGTGCCTTGCGATTCTTGATTTTTCCCAGTCCAGGGTTAGCCATGACCCAGCAGTCCGGGTCTCGCCATTGTTCTCGGCGATCCAGCTCATAGATCAAAAACAGCGAGTGTGTATCGGCGTATCCGCCAACTTGATCATAGCCATTGATGGTCATCTCAGCTTCTTCATAGATCTGGTCATAGATGTCTTCACGGACAGTCCCAGCAGTCGAAGTGATGAAGATAAGCGGCTGCTCACGGGCAGTCACGCCATCTGCCATGATGTTGTACAGGCTCTCACCATTCTTCCACTGGTGAATTTCGTCCATCAGCACTCCGCTGGGGTTGAGACCATCAAGGGTATCAGAGTCGCTAGCAAGCGGCTTGAAGATACCGTCGTTGTAATCTTCTGATGACAGGTCAGCAACGTGGGGCTTGATGCGTTTGGCTAACGCCGGCGACTTGCGCACCATACGGCGAGCCTCCTGCCAAATAATCTTCGCCTGGTCTTTCTTGGTGGCCACGGCGTACACTTCTGGTCCCGCTTCGCCATCAGCAATCTGTAAGTACAAGCCGACACAAGAAGCCAGCAAAGACTTCCCGTTTTTCTTGCCGACAATTAGCACGACGCGTTGATACTTGCGATCACCTGCACCGTCGACAAAGCCAAAAGTAGCTGCAAGCAAAGCCTTTTCCCAAAGTTCAAGCACAATGCGTTTGCCACCAGCGGCGCCCTTGCTTTGGTGGCAATAGTTTTCGGTAAACTCAAGCATGTGGTTGGCACGCCGATTTGAGTAGTAATACTCGGAGTCGTTGTCGTGCAGGTCTGTGGCAAGCTTTTTGTACGTCTTGTAGATCTTCTTACCAACGACTTGAGTGCCGCCATTTTGCACAAAGGTATTCCAATACTCAGTGATGGGGTCGTAATCGTCAGGGTAAGCGATGCGCCGATCGACCCGCACGGTCACTTTGATGTGTGGACGATCAGTCATGCTCACTCACCTCGATCCGCAACGAATTCGTCGAAATCATCATCTTCATGTCCTGGATCCGGCGGCATGATGACCGGCGTCTTCGGTAGTAATGCAAAGAGTTTGTCCATGGCCGCCGTGTAACGATTGATCATTGTGTTGTACGACTTCTGCGATGGATTCTCAATGCGCATGTCCTGCTTACCGTTTTTGAACCGGATCACTGGGCCCTGATTTTTGATGTCATTTTCCAGTAATTGCAGGGTGATGGTCATAAATGCGCAGCGTTGAATCAAGCTGTCAGAAGCTGAAAGCTTTTCGTCAGAGATGCCAGAGGATTTCAACGTGGCCACCAACCGGTCATATTCTGCTTTGATTTTGGCGTCTTGCGTCGCCGTTGCCATTTTGTGGCTCACTTTTATCAACTCCAATCAAAAAGGCCATCCCCCCCTCATACGGGAAAACGACCTGTGTGTTATTCGAAAGTTTCATGCCGTTCCTTATCGGCTAAAAATTTGTGACGACGACGGGGGGAGTGTGTAGCAGGCACCAACTGGCCAGTAGCGTCAAACTGCACGTCAGGTCTGAGTACACCGACCTTTTCAAAGTGTTCTTGCTGGTGGCAATCAAAGCAAAGGTATTCAAGGTTGTCCCAGTTGAGCGTAACGTTTGGATCATTGATGTTATCCTTCGTGATGTAGTGCTTATGGTGGACGATGTAGCCTGGCTTAATGATGCCTCGCTTCAAGCACCGCTCACACAACCCACCAACTGAATCGATATAGGCAGCACGACATTGTCGCCATGCCTTGCTGTGATAGAACGGTTCACTTATCTCTCGTGGTACCATGGCCATCAGTCAACCACCTCACAGATCCATGAACGTCTAAGCAGCCACTGCCAGTCAATGCCAAGCACCCATCGAAGCAGCATATAAGTATAAAGCATTGGCTTATTGATTCTGATGTTGATCATTGTTCTCATGTGCGTGCCTCCTGCCTGCAAACTAATAGCGCCGCTCGTCGCGACGCCACACCGTGGCCACCGTTTTCCGCCGGCGGCTGCTAGAATAAAACTCTTGCGCGCTATCATCTTGTAGTATTTATTATTGTTTTGTCCCACGCGCCTGGGCAATGACGACCAACCTTTTGACAGGCAAGCCGCCTATTAACCGGCGGCAGTTGCGCAACCGTCGGCTCCTGGGAAGGGGTTCCCTCGCCAGCAAATGCCGGCTATGACGACCAGCCCCGTGACAAGCTGGCCGCCTCAAATCATTTGATGCTATAACCATATCACGGCGTAATCAAGATGTCGGCACCACGACGGTTACTCTTTTTTGGAACCATCGGCAGGCAACTCGCGAACATCACCTGGACCAGGTGCATCCCACTTGTCGAGGAACCTCAGCGTGTGCTTGAGTTCGGCATGGATCTTCTTGATTGTCGAGTACGAGTAACTGATGTCATCACAATTGGCGATATCGATCAGGCTCATGCCGTCAACGTACTTGCGCCTAAGTATCTGGTTCTCGATGCCATCAAAGTGACGGATCAAGTCGAGTGTCAGATCTCGTAATTGATAGTCCTCGCTTAACGCCTTGTCGATCTCAGCCAATGCCTCCTCGACCTTGGCTCCGTGCGAGTGCTTTTGGATACGCACATGTGATAGGTCACCATCGAGCCAGCGCTTTAGCTCCACCTCAGTTCGCCGCTTATCAAGCTCAAGGCTAGTGATCTCTTCTTCGTTGGCCAGATAGCTCTTTAGCCAGCTGAAACGTGTCTCAGTGTACTTGCCCACAATGGCCACCCCTTATGCTAAGATTAGGTGTCGAGCTAATCTTAATGGCTACCTTTCGGGGTGGCCTATTTTTGTGTCTAGCCATACGGATGCAAAGTCTTGTCCAGCAATTCGTCAAACGTCATCTTGCCACCATGACTTGCGCGATCTTTTTCACGGTTGATTTTAGCCTCGTTATCGCGGCGCGCTTGCATCATCCGGCGATGCTTCTTTTTGACTGCCGATTTATTCTTACCCATGTGGTGCCTCCTTGATACGTTGGCGGAAATAGATTTTTCCGGTATTCAATCCTCGTACTACGAATGACATAGCTTGTCACTCGGTTCGGGGCCAACCGGCGCAGTTCCAAGCACCACGACGCCAGGCACTTGCGCGTACGTGGTGATGTATGTGACGTACACCTGAAGCCAGCGGCCAGTGTAGTTTTCGCCGTCCCACTCACGCAACGTAAGATAGTCGCCTGTGTGGTAATTTCGGTCGTTCTTGCGAATTTCAAAGTTCTTATTCCCGCGAATTTGCGCGTCAAAAAACTCAGGCGCAATTTTTAGATGGTGTTCAACTGGTTGTACCAAGGTGTCGTCGCCTCCGTTTCATCAGATGGGATGCCGGTAAAATACTCGCCCCAATCATCGTAAGTAATCATCAGTATTGCTCTGACACGAGATGAAAGATGCAATTGCTTTGGAGCAATTCTGCATTTCCACAAGATTCCAAGACTTTTGATTAACTTTGTTTCGTGATGTCTAATCTGCCGAGCACAATATCCAGAGCAATCGGTATCAGTAAAGTCTGGTATAGACTCCCAGTAAAGCATCGCTAACGTATCTTTCGTGATCTCATGCTTGAGCATGCGCGCAATCACTCGTTTTCGATTATTTGCCATGTTCCTCACCTCCGCGTCTCGATGAATCCGATCAGCTCGCGAGTCTCCCAGGCCAGAAATAGGCTGTCTGAGATGTGACGCTTGCCTGGATTACCGAGCGTCTTTAGATCATGTGCGTTCAGAACCTGAACCCGCTTATCAGCATCCTCACGTTTGAAGAAAACTTTTGGATCGAATCGTTGCACTAGTCCTTCATTGACCTTGGCGGCGCAATAAAGTGTGGGAACACGATTCATATAAGGCTTAGTCATGCTCGCCCACTTCCTTTTTAGCTCGTTCGTAACCCATTCGCTTGCGATAGGCAACGTTGCACTTTGGACAGGGCCGAGTAACCATGACGCCTGGCATCGGCATTTCATGGATCACATGCGTGCCATTGCATAAATTGCACAATTAAAACATCTCCAATCTCTTATCTTTGGTGGCTTCAGTGAACTTAATCACGCCACCATTTTTTATTGCTCCACGATACATCCGCGAGATCAGTTTGCTGTTGTATGCCTCATTCAACTGAGCGCTACTCATGTTGGTCGTGATAATCGTGCGTCCTTTTCGTTTGTTCATGATGCCGAACAGGAACTGCTGAACCCAATCTGATGCTTCGCGCTTGGCATAGCGATCAAGGCCACTGTTCATGACCGACTCTGATCCGAGGTCATCGAGTACAAGCAAGTCAGCGTCGCCAGCAAGCGATGTCACATACTCTTCAGTGAATCGGGACTGGTGATCGTTAAACGAGGCCTTGACCAGTCGTGCCGCTTCGTTGATCGACATGAAGATGCATCGCATCTCTGGGTTCGCTGTCGCGTTCACAGCATTGGCGATTGCCATGGCCAAATGCGTTTTGCCCGTCCCGGGCGGCCCCGTCAAAATCGTGTTAGCAAGGTAGTCCTTTTGCAGATACTTGGCCCCAATTCGACGTGCCTGCATCCAGTTTTCGTGAGCTTCCGTACCCGCCGGCGATTGGAAGTTGTCAAAGGTTGCGTCTAGCACCTCGTCGTCATCGAAGATGGAGTCTAGCTTGAGCGCGCCGCGGTGCTCGCGGTGGTATACGCGCTCAGACTCGGCCTTGATGGTTGCCTGCCACTGCGAGTTACGCTGCTCGGCCACACACTTCGGACAAAATGGTTGATGGCCATCACCCTGCAGCAACTGCATGTGAGTGTCGGGGTTGACAGGGCACATCTCAGCCAGCTTTGTCACTTTACGCAACAGTGCGAAGCTAGAACTCAATCCCCCCATACGATTCGCCGCTGCCTTTCGACTTTCTTCCGTCTGGATATCTGCCTGCTTGGCCGCGATCCGCTCCATTGCGTTTTGCAGTTCGTTGTCTTTCATCCGCATCCACCTCCTCAGGCGACTTATACTTCTGCTGCTCCCACCGCCGCAGAACCGAGTTGACGTAAGCATAGCGGCGAACGTTTGAGTCGACCGCAACACCCATGGCCTTGATCAGTAGCGCGTTGGCATTTGCTTCCGTGGCACCGATATCCTGTAGATCCTTGACCCAGTAATCTAGATCAGCCATCGTTTTCGGACTGAGCTGACCAAAACCATTCTGCTCCCAGAACTCCAGGACGTCCTTCCGCGCAGCGGGTGACTCTGGTGGTAGTGGTGGTATATTCTTATCATTCTTAGGTTCTTTAGGTTCTTGTTTATGCACCGAGCGTTGTACTGGGCGTTGTACCGACCCTTGTACCGTTCGTTGCTCTGACCGTTTTCGAGATTCGCCGTCAAACGACTGATAATCCGCGTAGTGAAGGACTTTTACCCTTGTACCGTTCGTTTTCGATTTGGTGAGGGATATCATCTCATCTTCGACCAATAGCCCCAGAAATCTGTCTACCGTTCCACGCGAAGCTCCCCAGCCCGCCGCGAGCTTGGATATACTTGTCAGCCGTTCGCCAATACCTATAGTGATCAGTTTTCCATTCACAAGGACCTTCCGCGGCTCGTGGTTTACCATCATCAGAATGTCCATCCACCACTTGGCATATCGCTCGTTTCCGTTTTCCCAAAGCCAGTTGGCACGGACGGAGCGATAGAGTTTGATCCAGCCTCCGTCTGCCATCTGATCACCTCCCCTTTGATTGAGTCAGGTACCAGTCGGGCGAAGATGGATGCGGGTCGTAGTCGAAGAACTCACCAGGGGTCACATGCAAGTATTGGCAAAGGCTATCAAGGGTAACGTATTGAATCATTTTTACACGGTGATACTTGATTGCAGTTAGCGCATTCCGTGAAAGGCCTGTACCATCAGCGACTTGTGTTACCGAGAGATTCCGCTGGGCAAGCAACACTGCAAAACGATTCCGAATCGCCATATCCTCACCTCCCTGCTACAGTGACTGGAACACCGGTAAGTTCCTTGACAACTTTGGCAAAACGTTTGGGATCACCATTGTTCTTGCTGACGTGGATCAGAGTGATACTTTCGAGATCTGGCGACTTGTTGGCATCGATGAATTTCAGCGAGTCCTGCATCTCAAAGTGACTGTTGCGGATCCGACCAACAAGTTTCGGAATAATTCGCCCGCTATTACGGTTATCATCGATGAGATCCTCAGCATAATTCATTTCCACGATCATCTGAGTGATGTGATTGAATCGATATCGGACGAAGTTTGTGTCTGTGATATACAGCAGCCGTTGTCCTTCGTTGTCATCAAGAAGAAATCCCATCGGTTCCGCTGCATCATGTTCAACTGGGAACCCAGTGATAGTCCAACTGCCCACTTGTTCTGGAACAAATGGCAAGAGAGTATGAATGCGATAGCCAACTTCCAGATCAAGTGCCTTTGCTGTTCCTCGGCTCATGAAGATAGGCATTGTAGCTTCATCGAGAAATTGTTGAATGTATTTTGAGTGGTCACCGTGTTCATGCGTGATCAACATTCCAGCAACTCGGCTAAAATCGAAACCCATGCCTGGTGCAACATGCTTGTATGTGATGCCCGCTTCAATCATGATTTGAGTTTTACCGTCATCGACGCAGTAGCCGTTGCCGCTTGACCCCGATCCGAATACTTTTGTATCAATCAAAACGGATCAGCCTCTTTCTTCGGAGTGGGATCACTAACTGGTTCAGGCTTTGAATCAGAAACAGGTGCAGATTGCACATTTGAGGCTGACTCAGTAACAATTTCGCCATCCTCAGTAACATCTGACACCGGATGAGTAACAGTAGTCGAAGTTTCAGTCAGGGCTTGCGGCTTGGCAATTGAATCAAAATCAACTGAATTGGCATTGTCAGTCACATCTCGACGAGTGGCACGGTAACTTTCGTCGGTAGCTTTTTCGTATTCAGTGGCCACGAACCCATTACTGAAGTCCTTTGGAATCTTATTGACGACATTGTTCCGCATCTTACGAACAATCATCGATTCACGTGCTTGTGGACTGGACCAAGCTGGAGAAATTTTGCCCAAGGCAACCAGTTCTGGATCATCTAAGATTTCATCCAAAGTCATGTCGTCAGCTTTAGTCATGAATTTATCTTTGGCACCACCTTTGTCCCACATCAGGTTCTGAGACACATGTGCCAGCAGATTCTTTTTGACATCCTCGCGTTCACCGATGTAGAAATTAACGTCACCATTGGTCAGTTGCACTGGATAGACAACACGCACGACCTTGCCCTTTCCTGACTCAGTCCATGTAGGAGGCTGAGATTGGATTCCGACGTGCTTTGGATATTCAAATCCGTCGCCTTCTCGCACGGCCCAGAACGGATAAACTTGTTTGACACCTCGACCAAACCGAGCAAGCAACGCGTCATTACCGTCGCCTTCGATACCCATTTCAATTTCCTGATAATATTGGTTGGTTTCTTTGTTCTTGTGACGCCGAGTGATGAAGTAAACTTCACGAGGCTGAGCAGAGGCGTTGACCTGCAATGCAGCAATGGTCAGCAGGTTATTGGTGATGTTGCTTGTGTCAACGTCTTTAAGGGTCAAGCCAGCGTCACTGAGAGTGCCGCTCATGGCCGTCATGGCGTTGAGTACGCAAGTGCGTTGATAGTCGGTCATTTCGATGCCGTTGCCTTGAAGCTGTTGAATGATCATTGGCATGAACATGTCGTTGACCTTTGCAAGGCTTGATTTGTATTGAGTTGATGGTGTTTGATCAGGCATTATGCTTCCTCCTTAGGATCTAAAAACACTTTGTAATCATGGCCGCCGAGATTGGCGTATACGTCTGCTTTGATATCGAGTCGATTGATCCCCCTCAGATATGTCTCAGTGTCGCCTTGAATATCTTCTGGATCATCGAGCATGGTCACGAGCGTGCGCTGCGTGCCAGAAATCGTAAATACAGGAACTTTCATGTTATGCCTCCACTTTCAAATACTTGTCGTCAGTAACTTTGAGACGAATTTGTTGGGCGTCAGTTGGAAAGATTTCAGTCAAGCCTTCTGCATTATCAATAAAGATTGGCGCCTCAACGCCGTGCTTGCGGTCAAGTGCATTGATGATGTCGAGTCCTGCACGCATCCGCGCACCGGTATTCAGGCCTGCGCCATAATCGATACCATCGACTGTGGTCTGCACCGTATCGACCACAGTGCCGTCCTTTTGGGTGTCGAACAGATGGAACTTAACAACTTGGAACAACTCATTGAGCTTGGATTCGATCAGGCCGGACTTAGCGCGGGTGAACTGCTGAAGCAGATAGTCTTGGCCTTCAAGCTCTTGGGCCTTGGCTTTATACTTAGCCTCGTCCTCTTTTAGTTGAGCGATTCGCTCGTCCTGAATCTTGATTTGTTCATACTTGCTGAGATCATTCTCGACGGACTTTAAGCCAGTTTCTTGTTGAGCAAGTTGTTGTTTAAGGTTTTCAAGTTCCACAGCACCAGTTGAATCATCTGCTTGTTCGAGCTTCGTGATTGATTCCTGTTGTCGCTTGTATTGCTCGGTTTGATTAAACGCGGGAGTTTGTTCCTGCTTGTGCTGAAGCTCATCCTGCGAAGCCTGAAGCTGTTTCTCAGCCTCGGATAAATCATTTGAGATATCGGCAAGCGATGCCTGGTTGGAATCGAGATCAAGTTGATGCTTTTCAATATCGGCTGATGCGGTCTTGCCTTGGAAAATTAACCCTGAAAGTTTATCGGAATGTTTGACATTGAATTCCTTGCGAAGCTCATCAGCTTGGCCGTCTGGTAAAGATTGATGACACGTAGGGCAAGTGAGGTCAGCTTCGTTGAAGATAACCTCTGCCTCCTTGTGATACTGATCAAGCAACGAATCGTGCTTTGATTGAGCGGATTCCAACAAGTCCTTGGCACGAGCAACATTTGATTCAAGCAACTGTTTGTTCTGCTTGAGTGTGAAGACGGCTTGTTGCTGGTCATTTACCTGCTTCCGAATGTCGCCAAGCTTAAGTTCTATGCCAGCGTTATACGAAGCTTCGGTCTGAGTGAGCTTCACCTTGAGGTCTGCAATCGCTTGTTGACGCTGGGCATCACCATTAGTGGACTTTGCCAAATTGATCTGCGTTTGTAAATCAGCAATAGATTGATGATACGTGGCTTGCATTTCAGTTAGCTGAGCCTGCGTTGCTTCAGGATGTTGCTTAGCCCGTTCAGCTTCATCGATACGTGCAGGGATACCATCAACTTGTTTCTTGAGTTCTTTGCGCTGATAGGAAATTTCCTTACGCTTGTCATCAACTGACTTACCCTCAAGTACGTTCTTCAGTCCAGATAACTGATTATCGGACTTGATAACTTCATCGTCTTCGACTTCTGGAAATAGCGTCATCAGGATGTCACGTTGTTGAGCTGTCTTTAATTGATTGAACGCGCCTGGAACCGTAAGCAACTTGAACAGTCCCTCATCAATCAAACCGTCAATATACGCTTGATAGTCAGTCAACTTCTTAGGCACATCATCGATGAACAATTTGGTCGTATCAGACTTACGTTCACGGTCAAGCTCACCGCGATGCTGCACCCAATTTTCTTTAAGCTCACGGCGCAACTGGACTTGTTGGCCATCAATTTCAAGTTCGGCTTCGACAATTGGCTCAGCACCCTCAATTTCCTTGCCTTGAGCATCACGAGGCTTGGTCCAAAATTTAGTAGCGCCGTGAGAATCTTTCCCGAAAAGCAACCAGGTAAATGCGTCGAACAAAGTGGACTTACCAGTACCGTTCATCCCATCGATAGTGATATCCGCCCCTTGTGGATCCAGATGGTAGGACTTTATGCCCTTGAAGTTAGTCAGGGTTAGGTTCAGCAGTTTGATCTGCATCTTCATCGCCTCCTGCAATAATTGAGAGTGCGATTGCCAAGCCTTCTAGTCGGCCAGCTACTGCCTCGGTCTTCAATCCAGGTAGCGGATGACGAAGATGTTCAGCCTCGATTAATACCTGATCAGCTATTTTGACGACGTTAGTGCCGTCGATAAATGGTTTCATGCTATAATCTCCTTGTGATTATTGTCTCAGCCGACCAGGGGTGCATCCTTGATCGGCTTTTTGTTGTTTCCGTTTGACGGATAATTTGGTACACTCGATTTGTTAGAAAAGGAGTGGATGTCTTATGACAAAACTTTTGACTAACGTTGATCCAAGATAGTTCCGTTCTACTCAACGTAGCAGGAGCGTCTCAAACTTGTGCTACGTTGTGACTTCGGTATTCCCTGTAGCGACGAACGGTGCCAGCATTGATCATGAGAACACGTGGGAGACCGACTTGGAAAGCTGGCCTAGTAGCCGTAAACAAACCAGTCATTCGCTTCAAGATCAGCAGCATTTGGCATCCAACCACTTCGCACTTCATGAGTTCCCTTAGGCATTAGAATCAGCCGACCGTTTGTATTGGTCGGAATAATCATCGGTCCACCAGGCATCCACGCCATGCGTGCGATGCCTTTTCTTTTACGACGATCGAGAGCAATCGCTTGATTGATATACAGTCCTTGAGATTTCTTCATACTTGAGCCTCCTATGCGTCCAGCCATTCGCTAACATGAGTGGCTAACCAATACACGATTGCACCGACAACGGCGCCGATTATCATGCTTGGAATATCTACTGGGATTCCCATGTGTTACCTCCTGCCCTGCTTGAGTTGCGTGTGCGAGCGCGTTTTAAGATTTCATCGACCCAAGTAATTCATCTATTTCGATCCGATCGTAGAAGCACTGACCAACATTCCGGATGCGATGCAGGCCAGCATCACGCAAGTTTTCCAAACTGCGTGTGCCGTTAACGTACTTCTCGGCCTCTTTGGTGGTCATCCACCGCTTAGCCTTGGATTGATCCTTGGCTAGCTCATCGTGGACGACGCGGCGAATCAGCGGTTCTAGTGCGGCCGCGATTTGTTCCATCCACTCTTGCGGCATTGGTTAAGCCCCCTTGATTGGCTCTCCTTCAAGGGCCTTGTGCAGAAAAAGGTTAACGAAGTACTGTTGACCCTTGCCGGTAACTTTCGGAGTCTTATTGACCGTCACATGCCCATCGGAGTGCGTGATGGCCGTTTCCTTAACCTTGAATAACTTCAAATCCATCGCGCGCTGAGTCGGGCTGTTGTAATCGGCACCCTGACGCTTAATCAAGAACCCGTTCTCTCGTAGCCAAGCAAAGAACCGTTTTGCACCAATATCGATGCCGTTTTGTTTGAGCAGCTTGGCCATGTCACCAACAAGAATAGTGGTTTCACTGATGGATACTGCATCGGCAAAGAGTGCTTTAGGTTTCATCGCGTCATTATCAGCGGTAAGAGCCGCCGTCTTGGCTTGTTCGTCCTTGAGCTGTGTAGCTAAGCCGATGATGAAGTCGGGATTACTTAGCGTTTTTTGGAGTGTTTCAGGCGTCATATAAGCACCGTGCTTGCGGATTGACGGGAGGACTTCGTGTGTCACCCAACGATTGAACCGTTTGGCAGCGGGTTTTCGACTAGCACCAATCAGTTTGTACAGCCCCGGTTCACTGATGAAGTTGGTGCCACCCTGACGCCCTAAGTTAAACTTAGCCCGTTCATCATCATCCAATGAGGACACGGCTACTGTTGTGTTGCTAAGTTCAAGCGCCTTTGCGACGTCTGGCGCGGCAAACCAGATTTGTTCGTCATGGTTCAATGTGCGAACGTCATTGCCCTCAAAGTTAAATAGTTGTGGCTCGTTCATTTCGATTCCTCCTTACTTCAATCCCATATAGTCTTTGACTTTCGCCAAGTTCGTATCTGCCGCCGGGCCAGCGGTCAGCCCTTTTAACCCTGGATTATTCACCTCGGTATTTGGGACATGAAATCGCATCTGGCCGGTCTGAAAGCAACGTTTGGAGCGTTGCGAATACTGACTGAGCGGAGAAGTTGGTGATCGATGCACCACGAACAGACCGA
>NZ_BAAIHN010000006.1:0-99033 GCF_054784775.1 Lacticaseibacillus boliensis | reverse complement strand
TCGGTCTGTTCGTGGTGCATCGATCACCAACTTCTCCGCTCAGTCAGTATTCGCAACGCTCCAAACGTTGCTTTCAGACCGGCCAGATGCGATTTCATGTCCCAAATACCGAGGTGAATAATCCAGGATTACTTTGATTCCTGTACAAGATTCAGTCCTTCATTCTTTAGTGACACCGTCATTTGACGCGCCGCTTTTTGATAAGGCACCCTCTACAGATATTGTACGATTAGAGCTGTATGTGGAAAATTATGAATTAAGTGAAATGATACGCTGTTTGAATAAGCGGCAAAAATTTATATTATATTACAAATTCGTTGCTGATTATTCTGATGCCGAAATTGGGGCGTTACTTGGAATCTCTGCACAATCAGTTGGCGCACAACGGCGGAACATTTATAAATTGTTGCGTTCAGTTTCCAATATAAATACTGGAGGTTAATTCATGGACTCTCAGTCTAAGTGGAAGGGTTACGTTAATCTTGTGCCTTACATCGCTGCTGCCCAATCAGGAGACAGTGAGGCATTACAATTTCTTATTAATGAGTTTTCCGGACTTTGTCACAGGCATTCAACTACTAGCTCTCACATCGACTACGAGCTTCTCCATGAGCTTGAGTTGCAGGTTGCTCTTGCAACTATAGCATTTGATTTGCATCGAATTCAGCAAGAGGTTCAGCCAGTTGCCGATGATTTCAATCCTGAAAAAAGGTTTAGATTTTAAATTTTGGATTTATCCGCATTTAAACGAATTTATAGTTCTTTGACAATTGAATAGCATTGTTCAGCAACAACAGCCGTCGCCATGACCTCGTATGAGTGAGCGAACCCCAAGGCCAGATACTTGTACGTCACTCCCACGCAACGGGAGAACTAATCCACCGTGGATCAGCTAGCCGGTCGGAACCGGGCTGAACAACGCCGCTATGAATTGGTTTATTTGGAGGTGAGTTCGTGTTCCACTTACAAGTCACAATCGGAGCAGTTCCACTGTAATAGCTTCCAATCGTGAATTTTAACATTAGTCGTACAAGCATACGCGTCAGTATATTCGTATGGATCTGCTGGAGGTATAATAGTAGTTGGAAGAACCCAGCTACCATTAGGAAAGGAGGCAAAATGACCCGCATCGTAACCCCAACTTTGACCAAGCATGAGCTGATGGCGCTCGGCTATGGGCCTTCATTCTCGAAGGATATTATCCGTCAAGCCAAACTATTATTGGTAAAAAGCGGACACCCTTACTACAAGTCAAAGCAGCTGGGCAGAGTTCCAATTACTACTGTTGAGGAGATACTAGGGATTGAGCTAGATTCAGGCTCATTTGTTGGTCATCTGCAATGAGGGGTAACTAACATGCCGAAACTTGCAGATCCAATCAAACAAAGTTCTAAGAACAAAACTTGGTACTTTCGTGCCAATGTCGGGTTTAACGAAAAGACTGGCAAACGAGTCCAAGTTCGCCGCAGTGGCTTTCGAACCAAGAAAGAAGCCCGTGAAGAATATAATACCGTGATGGCAAATGGCGCAACGCCAAAGGAGAACGATACCAACGAAATTCGGTTCAGCGAATTTGTCGATACGCTATTTCTGCCCTGGTACAAAGGACGAGTGAAAGACTACACTTATCGCACCCGAAAATATTGCCGAGACTTAAACTTGAAGTGCTTTGACAACATGCTCATCAGCAAGATTACTTCGGCTGATGTGATGAAATGGCAGAACGAATTCAACGCACGTGCAAGCAATGCCTACACACGGGTTAATCATTGCCTGCTGTCACAGATTCTCAAGCAAGCTGTTGTTATGGGTTATGCAAAAGAGAATCCGGCAAAGATCGTTGGTAACGTGCGTAAGACTAAGAAGCCAATCTCTTTTTGGACATTACAGGAGTTTGAGGCGTTTATTAGTTCGTTTGACATTACAGATTACCAGCAGCACTTTTTGTTCATTAGCTACTGGTTGATGTTCTTCACCGGCTTGCGAATGGGCGAGGCGACCGGGCTGTTCTGGGACGACATCGATTTCGATCAGGGGACGCTTCAAGTTGAGCGGACTTTGCATTATCGTTCGGTGTTCGACTATGATTTGTCTGAACCCAAGACCGCTGCTAGTCGGCGCTTGCTTGCGCTAGACGAAACAACGCTTCAATATCTGAAAAACTGGCAGGCACGCCAAAAAGAGCGCGTCAGCTCTGATTTTGTGGTTTCACAAGACGGCGTGCCGATTGGTCGTGAAAAGTTGGATAAGCCGATGAAGGATCACACGAAAACGCTGAAACTCAAAGCAATCACCCTTCACGGTTTCCGTCACTCTCATGCGGCATTGCTCATCAGCATGAAGGAAAATCCGTTGATGATCAAAGAACGCTTGGGTCACACAGATATCCAAACCACGCTCGGTGTATACGGGCATCTATATCCAAACAGCAATACCGAAATGGCAAAACGTTTGAATGGTCTAGTGACTTACAAACCGGAGCCCCAAAAGAAGGTTGTCGCATAGCTGGCAGCCTTGAGATATTCAAAACCGGGTTGTGCCATTTATGTGCCACCTCGGTAGTGCACCATCTTAAAACGTTGATATGGAGGGCTTGAATGCCATCTCTAATTCACCCCTCCAAAGTGAAACCCCAATCCCCAACAGCCGCCATCCCCTGGCGGCTGTTTTTGTATCGATATTGTATGCGCTGTCACCCTGTCATATACTAAAAGGTGTGTCAGCAATCACTACCATCACACCACTGTTGCTGTCCGGCAACGTAAGTCTTCTTTGGGATGTGTTGGGAATAGTGGTATAGGTCGGGTTTGGTATGTTCCGGTCCTTGAGATGGCTGGAACGGTGCGAGGCGCTCGGAAGCTAACTCTCCGCTTCGCTCCGAGTGGATCTTCCTCGACGCCTTTGTTGTAAGCGGCAAAGCCGCTAACAATAATGCCGCGCCTGAGCCATCTCGGGCCTCCACACACCAAACCCTGACGTTAGTGTCCTGTGTCACCGGAAGTGGCAAATTACACGGGAGTAGAAATGTACTAGCGGCTGACAGTACATCTAACTAAGAACGGATTAGTTATAATCAACGAGTTGACCCGTTTGTCCATGACATCAAATTATCCTGATACGCAGAATCTAGGGTGTGGGCGAAAGTGACGGAAGCAGGTCAATCTGACGTGGTGAGATTGCTGTTAGCGACTTGTCGCTTACAGCAAGGCGCAGGTGGAGATCCACTTCGTCGCAGACGAAGTTAGCGAAGCCGAACCCTCTCCACGACAGATTGAAACCTGCTGGAGTTACTCTCGCCCGCACCCGACCGCGATTGGTCTACAGCCAACGACACACTTACGTTGCCGGACAACGATAGGTAGGAAATTTGACATACGTTTTGTTGTGTATCTCGCTATGATATAGAAAGGACTCATGAGTATGACAATACTGACCCAGACATTCAAACTAAACAACGGCGTCGAGATCCCTCAAGTCGGTTTTGGCACCTGGCAGATCCCGGATGGCCAAACCGCCTATGACGCGGTATCTCGGGCGCTGGAAGCCGGCTACCGCCACATCGACACCGCCTTTGCTTACGGCAACGAAAAAAGTGTCGGCAAGGCCTTGCGCGATAGCGGCTTGCCTCGAAATGACGTGTTTGTGACTTCCAAGCTGCCGGCCAGCGTCAAAGACGCCGCCGGAGTCAAAGAACACTTCAAGCGGACACTGGATAGCCTCGACATCGAAGCCATCGACCTCTACTTAATCCATGCGCCATGGCCATGGAGCGAACCGGGCACCCGCTACGACAAAGAAAACCTGGTCGCTTGGGACACGATGACGCAATTTTATGCGGACCATCAAGCCCGCGCCATTGGAGTTTCGAATTTTGACGTCCACGACATGCAAAACCTGATCGACCACGGCGATGTCGTCCCAGCGGTCGATCAGATTCAATACTACATCGGGGCCACAGAGCCGGAAAACACTGCCTTCGCTCAAGCACACGACATCTTGGTTGAAGCCTACTCGCCACTGGCGACCGGCGATCTATTGAACAACGCGACGATTCAAGGCATTGCCGCCCACTACGACGTTACCATCGCTCAGCTGGCATTGCGCTTCGTCTTGCAAAACGGGGTCTTACCGCTGCCAAAAGCGACCAGCAAGGCTCATATCAAAGCCAACACGAAACTGAACTTCACGATCAACGACGACGACATGGCGACGCTCAACGCCATGGACGACGCTGCCCCAAGCCACGGCCACAACCAGACTCAGCGCTAATCACAAAAGAGTAGCTGCGACAAAAAGCGGTTTTAGCATAGAGTAGAAGACTCCTGCCAAGTAAATCCCGAATTTAGGATTTGCTTGGCAGGAGTCTTCTACGCAAATGCGTTGCTTTATGGCGCGTATATCTCTGTAATCGTCGTGGTTATTTCGTGAACTTGAATTTTGTCTTGGGCCGTTTGGTTAATCAGCGTTTATCTGCATGGGCTTTTGATGCCCTCAGCGACGTCGTGCCGCTCATCAATCGCGGGATACTCGTGTGCAATTGGCGGGAGAGATCTTTTTGCCGCCACCGGTGCAATTTCTTGCGCAATCGTTTCTTCACGGATGCCATCTCCTGCACGAAAGCCTCATACCTTCGTCACAATTTCGCCACATTTACCCGATAATATGGAACCATAGAAATGAGTTACCCCCTTGTTTCTACTTACCCCACTTTTTCTTAGTTGGTCGGTGTTCCCTGCACCGTCAACTTTTCACTCCTCCAAAGTGAATATATACCCTAATTGGCCGCCTGCCCTGGCGGCTATTTTTGTGTCTTCGCTGGCTGAAACAGCGTGTCGACCGTCGTGTCGAGTTGCTCAGCCAAGGCGAACGCGAGCTTCAGTGTCGGGTCATACTTGTCGTTTTCGATCGCGTTGATCGTCTGGCGGCTGACCTGACATTCATCTGCCAATGTCTGCTGCGTGATGCCTGCCGCTTGCCTGAGTGCATGGATCTGATTCTGCATTAACCTAGCGCTCCTAACCCATAGACCACGGCCATCAGCCCCAATACGACACCGCACAGCACAACCAAACCGACAGACGCCGTGGTGCGCGCACTTTTACCAAGCCGGTGCCACTGAAGCACCTGCGTGGCGCCGATCGCCACCAATGCCGATGAGCCCCACAATCCCGTCAACACCGGATCGTAGTGCCCGCTTAACGCCCGGTAACCCGTGAGCACCGCCAGCCCGACCACCAAATAGACGTATCCAGCCAGCAACCCCTGCCGGCTGAACATTTGCTGCATCTCATCGTTTTTGTGCATCGCTACCCCTCCATAATTGTTAACGTCTTGACAGCCTCAATCTACCAGCCGCGAAACTGAATGTCAAAAGGATTTGACATCCGACGGTAAAAAAATAGCGCTACGACCAACTCCAGTGGTTGACCGTAGCGCCATTTGTCTGGCTAAAAGGCTGGCACGTTGTCGAGCGTATCATCAAAATACAGCTTGCCATCATATACCACCGTCGGCACGCTGGTGATGCCGGCTTCGCTGACCGCTTCGGCCACTTGCGCCGCGATCAGCTCTGCTTGCGGATGCCGCTGGACGTGATAGGTACCTTCCAGATACGCTGGCACGTCGCTGGCAGCGTTAAGCGCATCTTGGTCAGCAAAAACCGCCTTGATGAAGTCCAACGCAGATTCGGGATGGGCATTAATCGATATAGCAATCTGCAATCGCGCCGTTCACGAGTTTGACCCGTTGCTTGCTCCAAAATTGCAGATGGGCCTGCACCCGTCCTGCTGCAACCGCCGCTTCAAGGGACGCAAAGTTCGCGTTAAACCAGTCCCGGGTGTCAGAGCAACCGAGGTTAAGCACCAGCCACACCTGGTGGTCAGCATCCTGTTGCCCCAACGTCAGGGTATTCGTCGGATCAAAAGTCATTATACGGCCTCTTTTCGTAAGTCTCTATCGTAAAAGATAGTCGTTTATGGTTAAAAGTCAAGCGTTTATCATACACCGGCAAGCGCTGGTTGCCTACGCAAACACCCGCTGAAACAGTGCTGTTACCGGGTCGTGATCATTGTCGACGGACAACACCAAGTCAGCTGCCGCCTGTACCTGTGGTACCCCGTTGGCGACGCTGACGCCCAGCCCAACTTTCTTGATCATCGCCAAGTCGTTGAGGTTATCTCCCAGCGCGATGATCTCGTCTGGGGCGATCCCGATTTGCTTGCCCAAGGCGATGGCAGCATTCCCTTTGTCAATGCCAGTCGGATTAAACTCGACGTAACGCCCAGACGAATAGCTGACCGTAAACACGTCGCCCATCACTCGTGCCACTTCAGCGGCGAACGCCTGTCGCGCTTCGAGCTTTGGATGTTCAAAGATCACCTTGATGACCTGCTGCCCGCACAAGGCCGCCAAGTTCGGGTCAGTCCAGCCTAAGTAATCAACGCCGCGATTGGCCAGATACACTTTTTCGTCTGCGGTCGGGCGGAAAACATACACATGGTTTAGCGTATAAATATGAGCGCCGAGATCGGGATGCGCCGCCGCCAAGCGGAAGAGCTGATCTGCCGCGGCAAAATCCAGCGCGGTGCTGGCAAGCACGGTGTTACCCGCGTTCTCAACGATGGCCCCACCGTTATAAGCGATGACATACTGCCCCGCCAAGCCGTAAGTCCCAATCGTCTTCAGCAATGCCTGCACAGAGGCAAACCCGCGCCCGGTGTTGGGAACGAACTTCACACCCATCTCGCGCAATTTGGCGATCGTGGCGACATCCGCCGGCGACACGTGTCCGTCTGTGCGCAACAGACTTTCATCTAAATCCGAAACGATCATTTTATACATCTGTTTACCTTCCTCCAACTCGCTCCGATCACGCATTGCCGGCCTTGCGTAGCCCGTTGCGATACAGCACGTAATACACCCACGCGATGATCAGCGCGGGAATCAACGCGACCAGTAGCGCTCCCAAGTTAGGTTTTTGCACCAGCGCCATCACCAGCCGCACAACGCAATAGGCCACTGGAATCACCAGCCCCACCTGCTTCGACTTGCCCAACTTGCCCAGCGCATAGTTAACGTAACCTAAGCCGATCGTGATTACCACGACCGCCACGATCAAGATCAATCCAAGCATCATGTTCCCCCCTTAATTGAACTTATTATCTCAAAGTCTCTCGCCAGACGCAAAAAGCGCCCCTGCACCGCAAGAATCACGGCGTAGAGACGCTTCATTGTTAAAACAGGCTGGCAATCCAGTCGATGATAGCTTTGAAAAAGTTAACAATGGCATCGAGGATCTTCTGCAGGAAGTTGCGGTTTTCTTGGGTGTTCAAGCCCTTGATCTTGGCAAACAGGTTCTTCGCGGAGCTTTGGATAGAACTAGCGAGCTTGGAAGCCTGTGCCTTGAAGTCGCCGGACTTCAGCGCACCGGAGTTTTGGATCTTGACCATCAAGTTGACGATCTGGGTACGCTGGTTGTTGTTGATGATGTTGGTCAAGTTGTTGGCCTTCAGCTGCGAATCCACGATATTGCCGATGGTGTTTTGTGACAAGGTTTGTTGCCCAGAATTAGACTGGGTGGCCATGTCCTTTTTCATCCCTGCCACCGCGTTATTCAGCTGCTTATCGCTGTAACCGTCTTTGCCCTTGTTAGCGTCGGTGATGCCGGACAGCGTATTGACCTCGGTTTGCGCCGCGTTGATCTGGTTGGCGTTAAGCGTCTGGCCGTTTTGAGCAAAGGCCGCGTACACGCCGGCCAGCGCGCCAGAACCATCGATGCGAACCGCAGACGTGATGTACAAGTTAGCATTCGTGACCCCGGCGGTCAGCGCTGCGTTGCGGTACTGGTCACTGGTGATCGTCGTGATATTGTTGGTGCCGTTGTAAGGCACGATGGTAACATTGATGCCGCCGCTAGTGGTTTTTTGTACTAACGCTGACGACCACACGCCGCTGGTACTGGTGAAGGTCGAGCCGCTCGGGTTCAGGTACTTCACCAACGTATCCCCATTGACGGTGAGTTCAGACACCGAAGTGACATTGGCAGCTTTTTCCAATGTCGAAACGGTGCCGGACTTCTGGTCTGCGGTTAAACTGGTACCCAAGGTCGCCACCGGCTGCCAAGTGTCGTCGGCGTGAACTGATTGACTGGTGAAGCCTAGCGCCGCGGCAACGAATAGCCCCAGCACGATAATTAGTTTTTTCATCGTGATTGCTCCTGTTAACTAAGATGTCTTTACAATACTAAATCCGCGCGTTGCAAGCTAGCCGCCGCGTGGATTCTTAACGTCTTCTTACTCACTGGCCTTGGTCGCTTCGAGATGATGGTACAGCGCCCCTTCACGCAACCCGTATTGGGAAAAGGTCAGCCGGTCCGAGTCGAGATAACGAATCATCATCACCACCGGTACCATGCCACCGATGATGATATCCGCTCGATACTTGGCCAAGCCTGGAATCGCCTTGCGTTCTTCCAAGTTGGCATCGACGACTTCTTTGAAGATGGTATTCACCTGTTTGGTCATCATTCGGTAGCCATGGATATCCTCAAAATCTGCGACCTTGTCTTTACGCCGCTGGATCTTCGCCAGCGTCCGGTTGGACCCGCCCAGCGCCACAATCGGCAGGTTTTGCGCCTTGCGCAGCCACCAAATTGAGTTATAGATCCGGTTAACTTCCGTAATCAGATCAAACAGCTCGCCGGCGCTGACCACGTCGGTCGACAAGAAGCGCTCACTGAGGTTGACCGACCCAAACGGAATCGAGATCAGGTGTTGGAGCTTGCGGTTTTGCACCAAGATCAGTTCCGTCGACGCGCCGCCGGTGTCCATGATCAAGGCGTTTTGAATCGGAAGCGTGTTGATGACCCCGGTGTAATCGAGCTCGGCTTCCTTCGTCCCCGGAATCACCTGCAAGTCGACCCCGATAGCTTGTTTGACCCGCTTCAAAAAGGTCTTCTGGTTAGCCGCCATTCGCGTCGCTGCTGTCGCATACGCTTCGAGCGTCAGGTCGTCTAAGTCAGCGTATTGTCGCTTGAACTCGACCAACGCATCGATCGTGCGTGTCATCGCAGCTTCTTGGAGGACGCGCGCGTCGCCCATGCCTTCAGACAGTCGCACCATTTCCTTCAGCTTCAATAACTGCTTCACGCCACCATCTTCGTTGATCTCCCACACGCTCAACCGCGCCGAATTACTGCCTAGATCGATCACACCGTAATGTTTCATTTTTGACGAGCCTCCACGTTCACCATATCGTTATGATTATAGCATCACCAGCCCGACTGCACCGGCGAGCAAGACAACTAAGCCCAGAATGGTCATGCGTAACTGTCCTTTGACGAACTCGTGCAAGACGACGCCGCCAAGCAACGTCGACACGATGACGTTCAGCTGAGACAAAATAAACGCATTGACCAAACCACTCATCGATAACGATACCAGATATGCCGCGGCCGCGACACCATAAATGAATCCGGAAGAGATATTACGCATCGTTGCCAACGACTTCAGCCCGCGTGGCTGGGTCAACCCGATCACTAACGCTGCACACAACATTCCTAGCGCCTGCGGGAAAAAGCCGGAAAGGTTGGAGGCCACATGCGCGTAATGCGGGATCGCAGAATACCCCCAATACCCAGCAGTGCTAGCGATCAGCATCAGATAATCGCGCATTCGCCCGTGCCCGGCATGAATCTTGCCGTTGGCCATCAAGACGCCTGCAATAATCACTACCAATGCCACTAGACTCAAGCCAATATCTCGAACACCATGCCATTCGCCAAATACCAGCCCCCCGATCACACTGTTGCCAATGATCTGCAACGCTGTCGACAGCGGCATCGTCGTACTGACGCCGAGCGTCTCGAAGCCGTGGTACTGCCCGCCTTGCCCGAAGCTCCAGCAAAAACCAGACAGGAAAAACAACACCGCCGTCGTCATGTTAAACTGCAACTGCCAGATCAGCGTCACCCCGGTTGCCAAGATCACCATCCCAATGCTCGTGCCCAGCAGTTGCTGGCGGAAATTACCGCCACCAAATTGATGGATCCATATCGGCAAGATGCCCCAGAAGAATGCCGGAATCAACCCGATCAGTATTGCCACAATTGCCTCCCCGCCCACAAACCTGCGTGCTTACCTAATTTTGCTCTGATTGCAAGCGCAATCAGGGCGCCTTTCCACAGTTAACCACACTTCACAGCCGATTGTCAGGAGCAGAGATACAGAATAATCTGGTCATAGCCGTGAATGTGTTCCTGTCAGCATATGTGTATGCGGCCGGGTGTGGGCTAAAAGCGACTCTAGCAGGCTAGTTTATTTTAATGGGTACGTTGGGTACGTGAGAGCACTTCAGTGGCCTCGAATAGCACATTCAAAACAAGACGCATTGTCGGCAATATCTCCTTTTTAGAATCCTAACAACTTAGAAACTGCCACTCGGTATGTTCAAAACGCAAATGTGAGGACGGGGTGTACGGAAGCCAGATATGGCTCAGGCGCGGCATTGTTGTTAGCGGCTTGCCGCTTACAACAAAGGCGTCGAGGGAGATCCACTCGAAGTATTGCGGAGCGTTAGCTCCCGAGCGCCTCGCGCCGTTCCAGCCATATCTGGCTGGAGTGCACCCCGTCCGTACCATAGCCGTAGCAGAGCTATCCCCCTGCCGCCTGGCGGCTACCGTGTACACCTGCCCCCATCCAAAAAGCCCCGCAAGCTAGATCTTGCGAGGCTTTGGTTTAGTCGTGTTGTTCTGGTGCTTTCATCGGCGTGAAGCGGTGTGCTTGCTGCGGATCGGCACCTTGTTTGGTATGGGCGGCGGCGATTTTGGCCGACGCCTCTTGCATAAAGACTTCTTGGGCGTTAATCAGCTCCTTGCCGCGCAAGTCGATCCGCTCCCAGGTCGCGTCTGGCATCAACACCCGCGACTTGATCGTGTCTGCCCACATCGTGTTGAAAATGTGCATGACCTGCTTGTGCACGGCGTCTGCCAAGATTGGGAACAACAACTCCACCCGCCGCGACAAGTTGCGCTTCATCAAGTCGGCGCTGGACAAGTAGAGGTGCTCGTCACCGTCAGCGTAGAAGTAATAGATACGACTGTGTTCCAAGAACCGGCCGACGATCGAATGCACGGTGATATTATCTGAAACGCCAGGAATGCCCACTTTGAGATTGCAGATCCCGCGCACGATCAGCTCGACTTGCACGCCGGCGGCACTCGCCGCGTACAACGCCTGGATCATCTCGGTGTCCGACAGCGAGTTCATTTTCATCCGGATCAGTGCCTTGCGTCCTGCCTTGGCGTTGGCGATTTCGGCGTTGACCTGAGTGATCAAGAAATCGCGGATCCCGATCGGGGCGATTACCAGCTTGTGGAAGTACGCCGGCTCCGAGAAGCCGCTCAACATGTTGAAAATGTTGCTGGCGTCAGCGCCCATCTCGGCATTGGCGGTGAACAAGCCCATGTCGGTGTAGAAGTTGGCGGTGACATCGTTGTAATTTCCCGTCGCCATGTGCATGTACCGCTTGATACCAGACTCTTCGCGGCGGACGACCAGTGCCAGCTTCGAGTGGGTCTTCAACCCCACCAGCCCATAAATTACGTGGCAACCGGCACGTTCGAGTTCCTGGGCCCAGTGGACGTTGTTTTCCTCGTCGAAGCGCGCCTTGAGTTCGACCAGCACCGTCACCTGCTTGCCGTTTTGGGCGGCTTGTTTGAGGCTGGCGATGATCGGGGATTTGCTGGAAACGCGGTACAGCGTCATTTTCACCGCCAGTACCTGCGGATCGATGGCAGCTTGGTGGATGAAGTCCACCACGGTGGCAAACGAATCATACGGATGTTGCAAGAAGATGTCGTGCTGGGCGATCTGAGCAAACAAGTCGCCTTGTAGCGCCGGGTCACGATAAGGCGTGAACTTCGGGAACAACAGGTCTTGATGGCCTTGCACCTGTTTGGCCAGCTTGGAGGCGACGTTCAGATCAATCGGTCCGTGGATCTCATAGATATCGTCTTCGTCTTTGATATCTAAACCGCGCACCAGGCGCCTTCTGAGGTATTTGCCCATATCTGCATCGATTTCTAAGCGCATGACCTTACCGTGTTGTCGCTTTTTGAGCTGCGACTGAATTTCTTTCATCAAATCAGACGTGTCTTCTTCCGCGACGTCGAGGTCCATGTCTCGCGTCACACGAAACAGCGCGGTCTCTTTGATTTGCGCGCCAACGAACAACTCCCCGACATAATGGTCAATGATCCGCTCGATCAAGATAAAATCATTAGGTGCATCCGGCAGCCGCACCACGCGCGGGAAGCTACTGGGGATCTGCACCGTCGCAAACGCCTTGTCGTTGTCGTCTTCTTCGCGTTGCAGGCGCACAGCGAGGTTCAACGAATCGTTGCTCAAAAACGGAAACGGCCGTGTCGGATCCACACCCATCGGCGTCAGCACCGGATACAGCTCTTGGTGAAAATAGTCGTCGACGTATTCGTGTTGACGATCCGATAGCTCATCAAAACTACGCAACCGGATATCGACCGCTTCTAGCGCGGGGCGCAACATCCGGCTGAACGTCGTGTACTGTTTTTCCACCATCTTGTGCACGTCTTTGGCGATGGCCTTGAGTTGGGCGGCAGGCGTCATCCCCGCAGCGTCGGGTTGGTCATAATCGACCGCCACCATCTTGCGCAGACTGGCGACGCGGACGTTGAAGAATTCATCGAGGTTGCTTTGGGTGATGCCCAAGAACTTGACACGCTCCAGTAGCGGATTATCGCGATCACGCGCCTCTTCCAACACACGATCGTTAAAGGCGATCCAACTCAGCTCGCGGTTGGTAAAATATTTCGGATGCTCATACGTCTTCTTGCTCATACAGAAAGCCTGCCTTTCAGTTCAATCGGTAATCCGAACACCGCGGCAAAAAACTGTCCTTTGCGCGCCAGCGTCCAGCGTTCCAGCTCCACGTCGTCGTTGGCCGTAGCGGTCAGCACGACGCGATCGTCGCGTTGCGACACCCGGATGCTGGTGATCTTTTGTTGCCGCGATGCATCGAGGCTGTCCGCGACTCGCAACAACGCCGACAGCTTGGCAATCGTCAACCGCCGGGCAGATGACATCTCTGGCAAGTCGCCGAGATCGATCTGTGGACTGTCGCTGGAATGGAATCGTGCGATTGTCGCCACCATCTGTTGCTCGTTGGCATCCAGGCCCATCAATTCCGAAGCCTTGATGATGTAATCGGAGTGCTCGTAGTGTTTGTGGGTGTCGACATAGCTGCCGATATCGTTGACGATCGCGGCGATCTGCAACAGCAGCCGCTCGCGTTTGCCCAGCCCGTGGAGCTTACGCAACCGGTCGAATAGTTGCAAGGCGAAGGTGACTGTCGACTTTTGGTGCTTGGGGTCGACCTGATACCTTTCCGCCAAGTTCTGAGCCGAGATCACGATTTCCTTGGTCGGATCCAGTGCCACCGGCTTATATCCGGCCTCCAGTGCGGCATCAACTTCCAGACCATCGAGCATCTTGAGGTTGGAGACCCAGATTTTTTCCGCGTGAAGCGTCTTGACCAAGCGGTACACCAGCAAGATGGTTGGTAACACCTGGGCAACTTGATTCTGTGGCAGTTCATAAGTGTCCATCAAGTATTGATCCGAAGCGTGAATGACCTCGTGATACAACAAATCAAAACCTTCGCGATCAGTTTCCACCGCCGTTTCACCCACCGGGATCAAGGTCTCGAGCAACGACAAGGCACTGCCCATCAAGATCATGTTGTGGTAATCCACATCCCGTGGCAACAAGCGCATGAAGTCGACCAACCGCGAATCGATGTAGTCGCGCATGACCTCGACATAATTAGGCACGCTAGCCTGCACGGAACTCATCACCTCATACACTCGCAGCGGGCCGAGGCTCAGGTTCCGTGAAAACCCGAACTCGCCGTTGGTGAAGGCCGTCAGCTCGACGCTACCGCTTGAGATATCGATCAACACGGTGCCTTTTTTGGTGATCTTGGCGAAGTTAGGAAACCGCGCAAATACCGCCTGCGTCCGGTAAAAGGCTTCTTGCGACAGCGTTGCCCGCTGAATCTGCCAGCCGGTCCGGGCCACGATCTGGTCCCAGACGAATTGCGCATTGTCCGCCTCGAAGAAACTGTGGCTACCGACGATCGTCACCTCACGATTACCATAATCTTTGAATAACTGTTGGATCGTCAAGAATGCCGCGACGATCGAATCCACGGTGCCTGGCTGGATCTGGTTGGTGGCAAAAATGTCTTCTCCGATCGCCACTGAATAGGTACCGCGCTCAATCTCATTGAGCGTCTTGAGGTCTGTGATACTGAAAAATAGCGCCTGTGCCCCAATAACAACGAAGCCTCGACTGCTGGCCATGCCCATCACTCCTTATAGCGGTATGTCGCACACGCTTTACTTCTATACTACCACCTTGATACCGGCATCGTCGCGTCGCGAATTCGCTTTCATTCTCTCGATACTTGTGCTAGGCTATTTTTAATTAAAGCATTATTAACTTCATGGAGGTGCACTATGAAACTGATCAACTTAGGTGGCTCCGGTTTGCTTGCTTCCCCTATCGCTTTGGGGGTCATGCGCATTACCAAACTGGACGAAGCCGGCGCCGTGGCGTTGCTCGATCGCGCGTATGAGGCAGGCATCAACTTTTTTGACAACGCGGATATCTACGACGGCGGCAAAGCAGAATCGCTGTTCGGCGCCGCCCTCAAAAAAGCAAGCTTCAAGCGCGATGACGTCTTAGTCCAAACCAAATGTGGGATCATCCCTGGTAAGGCCTACGACTTCTCCAAGCAACATATCCTCGATTCTGTCGACGCTTCCTTGAAGCGCCTGGGACTGGATTACGTCGACAGCCTCTTGCTCCACCGGCCAGACACACTGATGGCACCCGACGAGATCGCAGAAGCCTTCAACACGTTGCAAAACGCCGGCAAGGTCCGCCAGTTCGGGGTGTCTAATTTTAATCCCGGCCAAGTTGCTTTGCTTCAACAAGCCGTCGGTCAGCACCTGTTTGCCAACCAGTTGCAGCTATCGCTTAAACACACCGGCATGATCGACTTTGGCATCCACACCAACATGACCGATACGCGGGCCACCAGCCACGACGATGGCATCCTGGAATACTCACGGCTACACCACATGACGATCCAGGCCTGGAGCCCGTATCAATATGGCTTCTTCGAAGGCGTCTTCATCGATAATCCGAAGTTTCCTGAACTTAACGCGGAACTCCAGAAGCTCGCCACCAAGTACCACACCAACGTCAACGCCGTGGCGGCCGCTTGGATCTTGCGCATCCCCGGTGATTTCCAAGTCATCGCCGGTACCACCAACGCCGACCGGATCGCCCAGATCGCGGAAGCCGGCGACTTTACTCTTACGCACCAGGAATGGTACGACCTCTACCTCGCAGCGGGCAACGATCTGCCGTAAACTGGACGGCAGAAAAATTGCTTCTTGGGCGTACCCGAAAAGCAGGGTTTCATGCTACCGACAAAGTCACGCCAGTTTTAACAAGATGATTTCTACAAACGCTAGAAAGCAACTTTCTTTTTGGAGGGCTTCTTGGCGTTTTTTGGTTATATTTGTGGTTGTGATTACGCACCGTAAGAAACTAACCAAATGGCATTCTAAACTCAGCGGCGCTTCTTGCCAGGCAACGTTACGCCTCAATAATTTAATCGTTCTCGAGTATTGTGGCTAGTTCCCTGACAAATATTGCCCCAAATTCGCGAATTTTCGATAATGATTCAACCAACCAGAAAAAGCAGCTATCAAAATGACCACTTTGATAGCTGCTTTTTCTTTGACTACATCCTGATAATCATCAAAGATGTTTTGTTAGCGCAATTCCTTAACGCTTTCACGCTCGGTAATCACCACTGGCACAAAGGCTTGCACGCCGTTAACTGGTTGCTTTGCCACTTCCATTTGGTGAATTCGTTGCACGCCATCGATACCCATCTGATAGAAATCTTGCGTGACGCTGGTTAAAGCTGGTTGCACGATTTCACACATTTCTGTCCCGTCAATGCTGACAATCGACAGATCGTCAGGCACACGCTTGCCTAGGCGCCGCGCCTGATTCAATAACCCAACGGCAACCATATCACTGGCGGCTACGACGCCAGTGATAGTTGTATTGGCCCCGTAAGCTTTCATCGCCGCCAATCCTGACTGAAAACTATAATCACCAATTTGCAGCCATGCTTTTTCAGGAACGATATCCGCCTCCATCAGTGCTTGTCGGTAGCCCTCTAGGCGCCGCCTCCCAGTATAAGGGTATTGATCCAAACCGGCGAGCCCGATCTTACGGTGTCCCGCAGCTAATAAGTATTTCGTCGCTTGATAGCCAATCTCGTGGTCATCAGAACTGATGAATGGTCGCTGATCATCAAAACTCATCGACAAGAAACAGTATGGAATCCTGGCACTTTTGAGTAACGTTAGATTATCCTCTGACAACGCCACTGACAGGAGCAATATGCCCATCACTGGGCGTTCGATAACTGTCAACAAGGCTTGCCGTTGTTCTACCGGATCAGCACTACCCGCATAGCTGACGATTAAGCGATAGCCGTATGCGTTTGCCTGTTGCTGAATCCCATCTAACATGTCGCTGGCAAAATTGGTTTTCACTGCGCTCACCACGGCCGCAATCACATTACTTCGTTGCTGCACCAGTTCAACCGCAGCTTGATTTTTTTTATATCCCATTTCCTTGGCCACAGCTTTGACGCGCTCCGCTGTTGCGCTGGCATAAAAATCAGCCTTATTGGCCAATACTCGGGAAACTGTTGACGGAGAAACCCCAGCTTCTTTTGCAATCTCTTTGATCGTAACCATCAGCATTAACTCCCTTCGAATTATATAGTTCAAAGTGTACAACTTTGTCCAGGAAAACAAAAGGTAACGTTTACATCTTCTTCATCGCATGGTAATTCCTTGTGCCCGCAGACTCTGCTGTGAATAATGACGAATATTGCCCCCTGCATTGGATTAACTTCAAAAGTTGGTACACACTCGTAAACTCAATTTTTTTACGCAATTGATTGTAACCGGTTGACAAGCATCTTGGAAAGGCTTACTATTCAATTACACAAACGTTTGTGCAACATTTGCAAAAGAATTAAAGCAATATCAAAGTATATTTAAATACTATATCAGCAATTATTTAGAAATATATTAATTCAAGGAGATATTAATACTATGGATAAAAGTTGGAAAAACAAAGTTATCTATCAAGTATACCCTGCTAGCTTTCAAGACAGCAATAACGACGGAATCGGCGATTTGCCTGGCATCACATCACGCCTAGCGTATCTCAAACAGCTCGGTGTTGATATTGTCTGGTTGAGTCCAGTCTATCAATCACCACAAGTCGATAATGGTTATGACATCTCGAATTATCAAGCCATCAACCCTGACTTTGGAACGATGTCAGATTTTGATGCGCTACTCAAGCGCGCACACGAGCTAGGGTTGAAGATCATGATGGACCTAGTCGTCAATCACACATCAGATCAACATCACTGGTTCCAAGAAGCCCTCAAAGGTAAAGACAATCCTTACCGTGACTACTACATTTGGCGTGATGGTAAAGATAATGGTGCGCCCAACAACTGGGGTTCTTTCTTTGGTGGGCCTGCCTGGGAGAAAGATGAATCATCAGGTCAGTACTATTTGCATCTGTTTGCCAAGCAACAACCTGATTTGAACTGGGAAAACCCAGCACTACGCCAAGAAGTCTACAAAATGATGACCTGGTGGGCCGAAAAGGGCGTCGATGGTTTCCGGATGGATGTCATTAACTACATTTCCAAGCCAGAAGGATTACCAGATGCACATAAGAACAAAGACGACTTATATGGCAACCCAGAGCCATTAGTCGCCAATGGGCATCGCATCCATGAATTTCTTCAAGAGATGAACCAACAGGTACTTACCCCCTACAACATGATTACAGTTGGCGAAGCCCCTAGCGTGACAACCGATGAAGCGCAACGTTATGCAAGCGTTAAGAATAACGAGCTCAATATGGTATTCCAGTTCGAGCACATGGGCCTGGATGGTAACGATAATCCCACACTTGGTCGTTGGGCTGATAAGAAAGCAAGTTTAAGTGATCTGCGCGCGAACCTGACAAAATGGCAAACGGCGCTAGCAAACAAGGCTTGGAACTCACTCTACTGGAACAACCATGATCAACCTCGCGTCGTTTCCCGCTTTGGTGACGACAGCACAGAAACTTTCCGCGTGTTGAGCGCGAAGATGCTAGCCACTATGTTGCACTTCCAGCAAGGCACGCCGTTCATTTTCGAAGGGGAAGAGATTGGCATGACCAATGCTCACTTCGATAAGTTAAGCGATTATGTCGACCTGGAGTCGATCAACGCCTATCATCAGCTCGTCGACCAACAACATTTGTTGTCTGGCGAGACCATGTTGAAATACCTCAGTGCCCACAGCCGCGATAACGCGAGAACACCGATGCAGTGGGATGCCAGCCAAAACGCCGGATTCTCTGCCCACTCAACTTGGGAGAAGATGAACCCGAGCTACCCGACAATCAACGTTGAACAAGCACTAGCCGATAAAGATTCAGTCTTCTATTACTATCAAAAGCTGATCAAGCTTCGGCACGAATTACCGGTTATCACAGATGGCACCTATGCTTTAGTGGCTGGCAACGAAACAGATGATCAGGTCTATGCCTACACGCGTAAGCTTGCTGATACGACGTTGTTGATCGTTTTAAATTACACCCAAGCCACACTACAGCGTCACTATGATGTTCCTGCCGACGCTGAGTTACTGATCAGCAATTATCCGGATGATCAAGGTGATGACCTTCGCCCTTACGAAGCAAAGGTTTATCAGTTTAACGAGTGAGGAGGCCCGTCATGCAAAAAGAATCAGTCAATACTCCCAAACCCAATGTCGAAGCGCCTGTAGAACAACCACAAGTGGCTGACAACAACTTGCCAACGTTACCCATGAAGACCATTTTGGCTATGACTTTCGGCTGTATCGGGGTCAACATGGCCTTCACCTTGCAAGGCTCCCAGATGAGTCGGATCACGCAGACGATTGGGGTCAATCCTAACAGTTTGGGATTTTTCTTCCTTCTTCCGCCATTATTAGGGATGATCGTTCAACCGTTGTTGGGCAAGTTCTCAGATACAACCTGGACGCGTTTTGGCAGACGAATTCCATTCCTCTTAGTCGGCGCGCCAATCACCGCAATTGTGATGCTGATGTTGCCTTTCACCGGTTCCTTTGGATTTGGCTACGGTTCTACTGTGGCGCTGATTTATGCCGCAGTCGCGATCGCGCTGATGGATATGTTCAGCAACATCTGCCTGGCGCCTTTCCGGATGCTAGCTGGTGACATGGTCAATAACGATCAGAAGAACGCCGCTTGGTCGTGGCAACAGATCTTTGGTTATGCCGGCGGGATCCTGGCCGCTTTGTTGCCCTACTTATTGACAACCATTGGGATCTCTAACACCGCATCCAAAGGGAAAGTCCCTGACACCGTCATTTGGGCTTACATCATCGGGGCGGCAGCAATGATTATCACCTGTGCCGTCACCATCTTCAACGTTCACGAATACGATCCGGAAACCTATGCGAAATATCATCGCATTGCCGTTAAGACTAAGGCTAATTCTGTCGGCCTCTGGCAATTGGTAAAAAAGGCGCCTCGTTCGTTCTGGGAATTGGCAGTGGTGCAACTCTTCAGCTGGATCGGGATCATGTACACGTGGACTTATGCCACCGGTGCGATGGCCAACAACATCTGGCACACCACCAATCCTGCTTCAGTTGGTTTCCAAGCCGCCGGCAACTGGTACGGGGTGATGACCGCATTCTACAGTGTGGCCGCACTTCTATGGGGCTTCGTTTACGCTAAAACCAAACCTAACCAGCGGAGATTCTGGTACGCCTTCGGCTTATTCGCTGATGCCATCAGTATCATCATTGTGGCCTTGACCAATAACCAATGGATTGCGCTAGCCGCGTTTGCGCTTTATGGGATTGGCAACTTTACCATCAATACCTTGCCATTCACAATACTGACGTCTGCATTGGATGGCGAAAACCAAGGCTCGTACTTAGGACTATTCAACATCGTCGTCTGCGTGCCACAGATCATCGGCTCAGTCTTGAGCTTCTGGCTCTTCCCGCTACTTGGAAACAGTCAATCAATGATGATGATCTTTGGCTTTGGCGCGATGGTTATCGGTGCCATTTCAGTTGCGATTATTCACGAAGGTAAGTGAGACTGCAAAAAAAATAGGGTCATCGGAAATATCCGGCGACCCTATTTTTTATGCAGTCTCACCTGTTAACTTTTCTATCACAAAGCCTTTTGGTGCCAAGATGCCGTCATCATAACCTTCTGCAAGCACCGCCTCCGCCTGGACGGGTTGCGACGTGCTCGTGGTGTTGAACCAGCCAGACAGCACCGTTGTTTGCCAGCGCCGAGTCACCTTGATCAGGCCGGTTTCGGTCGTCGTCAAAGTGGTCGTCCCGCGGCCCAGTACCGTCGCGTACCGCCGGCGCAGGTGCACTAGCGCAGCGACTTGTCGCCACATTTGGCCGTGCAGGCGCGTCCAGTCCATCGGTTTGCGATTATCCGGATCGGCTTCCCCAGTCATACCCATTTCTGTGCCGTAATACAAACATGGCGCTCCCTCTTGCATGAAGGTGAACGCCAACGCCTGAACAACGGCGTCGTGGTCACCGTTTGCGATCGTCATCAAGCGCGGTGTGTCGTGCGAACCCAGCGGATTAAGTTGCGCCTGGTTGACCGGATCACGAAACTGCATCAGATGGTCGACCAATTGGGCACACAGACCAGCCGGCGTCAGTTGCCCTTGGAGAAAATGATTCAAGATCGGCTGGGTGAACGGATAATTCATCACGCCGTCGAACTCGCCGCCGTTCAACCACGGCTGGCCGGTTTGCCACACCTCTCCCAGCACATAAAAATCTGGGCGGATCGCAACCATCGACGCCTTGAACCGCCGCCAAAAATGATGATCGATCTCGTTAGCCACATCCAACCGCCAGGCATCGATCCCGAAGTTTTTTGCCCAATATATTGCAATCGCCAACAGGTAGTCTTGAACCTCAGGGTTAGCGGTGTTTAGCTTAGGCATGCTCGGTTCGAACCCGAACGCGTCATATTGCGGCCGCCCTTCATTTTTCCGGGGATCACGATATGGTGTCAGCGGCCAATCGTAGAGATGGAACCAATCGCGAAAACGCGACCGTTGGCCGTTGGCCAGCACGTCTTGCCAAGGCAATGCCGTTTCTCCGAGGTGGTTGAACACCGCATCGAGCATCACCCGCATCCCGCGCTCGTGAGCGGCCTGGACGACCTTGGTAAACAATTCCTTGTCCCCGAACGCCGGATCGATCTGATAATAGTCAGTCGTGTCGTACTTGTGGTTGGAAGGCGCAAGAAATAGCGGGCAAAAATATAACCCGTTGACCCCTAGCGCCTCTAAATCATCAAGATGATCGAGCACCCCTTGCAGATCCCCGCCATAAAAATCATTACGGCCGGGATGGGTCTGCGGTTGCCAAGGCTTGGTGTGCTGCGGATCGTTGGCGGTCGAACCATTGGCGAAGCGCTCCACGAAGATCTGATACCACACCGTTTCGCTCACCCATTCAGGCGGATCCACGGCGTCCACGGCATGCAGGTACGGCATGCGGTAATAATTTTCCGCCACCCCGCGCGCTTCTTCACTGTCCGGCCGCGGCCCTTGCGCCGTAAACAACCAGCGGTCGCCGTTTTTGCCGACCACCGCAAACAAATAGCGCAATCGGTGATAAGGCGTCTGGATCGTTTGCCCCCAGTAATCGTGGACTTGGCCGCGACCCAGCGGCAATAACGCCACCTCGCGATAGCGCACCTGGCCGTCTGCGCGGTCCATATATGGATCGCCGACCAGGGCGACGACAGAGGCCACGTCTTGGCCAGTGGCAAAACGCAAGCGCAAGCGCTCGCTGCTAATACTGAAACAATCTTCGCTGTCAGGACGGCGGTGCATTGCTGCAAGATTGAGCATAGTCAACCTCCTTAACCGTTACTTCGGCTTTAACGTATCATGCCGTCACCAGATAGGCAAGCGTTTACAATATTGAAAGCCATTTTCCGCTTGCTACCAATTTTTCGCACATCTGCTTGCAAAAAAGGCGCCCGTCACAACAGCGCGCGCACCTGCTTTTTCAATTCCGGCAAGACCTCCGCCTCGTACCATGGGTTCTTGTGCAGCCACCCGTAATTCAGCGGCGACGGGTGCACCAGCGGAAAATACGGGGCGTAATCCGCAAAGTGGCGGACGGTGGCGGTCAGCGTCTTTTCACGATGCGGCAAATAATACTTCTGCGCATACATCCCAATCAAAAGCGTCAGCTGGATCTTGGGCATCAGCTGTAGCAGCGGCTGGTGCCATTTTTCGGCAAAACCCTTGCGTGGCGGGAGATCACCGCTTTTGCCTTTGCCGGGATAATAAAAATCTAGCGGCACCACCGCCAACTTGCCGGCGTCATAAAACTCCGCTTCCGACACCCCCATCCAGTCCCGCAGGCGGTCGCCTGAGGCATCACGCCAATACGTCTTGGCCGCCTGGGCGGAGCGGCTTGGGGCCTGGCTGACGATCAAGATTGTCGCGTCTTTTTCATAATGATACAACGGATCGATCCCCGCCTGGGTGAACTGGGCGTTGTCCGGATCTTGTCGGATCGCTTCAAAAATTGCTTCTGCTGTTAACATGTTCCACCTCGCTTAATTCGATTGAAGCACACTGGTCTTCGGCGCGTCAACAAGCAAAAATGCCAGCCTCTCAGATTCGAGAAGCTGGCACCCAATGCTTATTCTTCGAGACGCTCTGCGGTCTGCATGGCTTCAGCCTTTTGCACTTGCTTGTCTTCTTTTTGGCGGATCACCTTCATCGTCCGGAAGTAGACGTTCACCAAAACGATCACTGACCCGATCCAGGCTAACGGATTGGCCATCGACGCGCCGGCAAACCCGAGGTGGGCGACTAACACGATGCCGGCAAACGCCCGCATGACCAGCTCAAACAACCCGGCAACCGTTGGCACCATCGTTTTGCCCAAACCTTGCAAGAGGTTGCGCATGGTGAACAAGATCGCCAACAGCCAATACATACTGGCATTATAATGGAAGTAAGTCTGCGCCAGCGCGGTGACGGCGGGTTGGTTCGGGCCCAAGAACAAGTTGACCAGCGGCCGCCCAAACATGATGATCAACGCGCCTAACACGGCTGACACGGCGACGTTTAAGATCAATGTCTGATGGACCCCACGCCGGATCCGCCCGTATTCCCGTGCACCTAGATTTTGGGCTGCAAAGGTCGCCATCGCCAAACCAAAAGACGATGCCGGCAACGTCGCCAGCTGATCGATCCGGCCGGCGGCGGTGTATGCTGCCACGGCATCAGTCCCCAACGTGTTTAACATGACCTGCAAGATCACCGCCCCAATGGCAATAATCGACATCGAAAAGCCCATTGGCAAGCCGACCTTGAGATGGCGAGAAATATCCTTCCAGTCGATCTTCATGTCTGCGCGCCTGATCACCAACAGCGGGATACGCCGCTTGATGAACAACCAACACAAAACCGCAGAAAACAGTTGCGCTATCACCGTCGCCCAGCCGGCACCGGCGACACCCCAATGGAAGACCAAGATGAACAATAACTCTAAGGCAATGTTCACGACGGTTGCGATGATTAAAAAAAGTAGCGGTGTTCGCGAATCTCCCAGTGCCCGCATCATATTGCTCAACAGGTTAAAGGCCATCGATGCCCCCACCCCGATGAAGATCACGCGCACAAAAGAAACCGATTGGTCGATGATTTCAGCAGGCGTCTGCATCAGTGTCAACAGCGGCCGTGTCATCGACACAGACAGCGCCGTCAAGATCACAGTCAGCCCCAAGGCAATCCAAATACTGGTTCCGAAGCTCTTGCGCACCCCACGTTCATCGCGGGCACCGAAGGCTTGTGCAGTCAGCACCGATAGGCCGGCAGTGATGCCTTGCGCGAATCCGATGATCAAGAAGTTGATACTCCCTGTCGCCCCGACCGCAGCTAATGCGTCTTTACCAATCGTCCGGCCGACGATCAATGCATCCATAAAACTATACAGCTGTTGAAAGACATTCCCAATTAATAGTGGAATTGTAAATAAAACGACCAGCTTCAATGGGTTGCCTTTAGTTAGCGTATGCACAGTGCCCCTCCTTTTTCTCATCCGAAATTTCCAACTTCGAGCATCTTACTCCATGTCTGCCCAACTGTCATCACTCTTCCACCAAGAAAATAATAATCTCATCATTTTCACGCAAACTAGTCACTGCTAATTTTTTAGCTAAACCAATCCCTCCTAGCAACTTCGCTGTCCGGTAGCGTAAGCATTTGGGGTGTGGTAGGCCAGTAAGCTGTCGGGTGTGGGCAAAAGCGACTCCAGCAGGTTTCAATCTGTCGTGGAGAGGGTGCTCGGCGAAGCTAACTTGGCCGGTTCCGGCCAAGTGGATCTTCACCTGCGCTTTGCTGTAAGCGACAAGTCGCTAACAGCAATCTCACCACGTCAGATTGACCTGCTTCCGTCACTTTCGCCCACACCCTGGATTCCGCGTATCAGGATAGTATCGTGTAACGGACAATCGGGTTATTCCACGCTATGAATGTGCAACAAATGTATTGTCAGCCGCTGTCTAATGTTTTCAGCCTCAGAAATTGCCACTGAGGATATTTAAGAACGCAAATGTGCGGACGAGATGTGCGGAGACAGGAGATGGCTCAGGCGCGGCGTTGTTGTTAGCGGCTTGCCGCTTACAACAAAGGCGTCGAGGAAGATCCACTCGTAGCGCAGCGGAGAGTTAGCTTCCGAGCGCCTCGCACCGTTCCAGCCGTCTCCTGTCGCAGCGCACCCCGTCCGGACCTATACCACTATCCCAAACACATCTCAAAGAAGACTTACGCTGCCGGACAACGTTAGTGACAAACAAAGGCGGCATCCCGAACTGGGAAGTCGCCATGAGATTGCGTTATTCGCCGACGCCGCTTGAGAGACGGTCGAAGGATTTTGTTTGTTCGATGACACTTAGCCAAGAGTGATACGACGGATTGGCCGGAGCCGTTGGGCCAGCTTGTTCCTGGCTGTAAACCGTCGCGACAAACGCCGCTACCATCGCTAACACCTCGCGCCTTAGCCGCTTGGCATCGTGTTGCTGCGCTAACGGCCGTTGGGCGTTTTTCTCGCGTTGGAAGGCCAACGCACTGTCGTGGAAATCAGCGATCAACGCCTGGTGTGCTTGGATAAAAGCCTGCAATTTCAACGTATCCATTTCCACATCCCCTATCTACTGCCATTCTAGCAAACATACGTTCTTGTGACAACCATAATAAAACGGCATGTCTATAATCGACACACCGTTAATCTAGCTAGACGTCGGCACCGCCGCCGCCTGAAGAACCGCCGCCCCAACCGGAGCCACCGCCAAAGCCGCCACCGCCGCCGAAGCCACCGCCTCGCGGTCCGCGGCCGCCACTCAGCAAACTCCCGAGCAACCACCACAGCCACCAGCTGTTGTCACCGCGGCGCCTGCGACCGCCACGACCACCACCGCCGCCACCAATGGACGCGATAATCACGATAACGATCACAACGGCAATGATAATCTTGACGATTGCCCCAAACCAGCCGCTGTTATTCCCGGTGTTTTGTTGTTTCTGGGAATACTGCGCCATCGATTGCGTGTTCTCGTCTTTAGGAAACTTGTACTTCTTGTCGATTACCGTCGCCACCGCGTTGAACACCTTGCGGATCGCGGTGTTTTGCTTGGCGGTATCGGCCGACTTGATATCGCTCAGGTTGTTATCTAAAATCCGCCCAGCCAAGGCATCGGTCAGCTCACCTTCCAGGCCATACCCAACTTCGATCCGCATGTTGTTCTTGCCGCCGTTTTTGGCGAAAACAATCAACACCCCGTTGTCGCGGGACTTACTACCGATCCCCCACTTCGAGAAAAGATCAGGCGCGTATTGACCGAGCGCTTCACCGTGAGTGGATTTGACCACCGCGACACCGATCTGTGGCTGCTGTTTCGTATTCTGATAGGTCTGGTTTTTCGAATCGATCAGTTGCTGGGATTTAGCATCCAGCAGGTGCAGATCGTCGTCATAGTAATAATGCGCTGCCGGTTTTGCTGGTAGAATGGCCGCCTGAACCGGTTGGGCCTGCGTCAGCCACCACACGAACGGCAGTAACAGTAATCCCCATGCCCATTTGCGCATAAGCCCGCCTACTTTCAGTTATCGAGATCGACCTTCGGTACCTGCGACGCAGAAGGGTTAGCCTTGAAGGTCGGCTTCTGGCCTAAGCCCATCATGTTAGCAAAAATGTTCTTCGGGAACGTGACAACACTTTGGTTGTATGCTTCGACATCTTGGATATACCGCCGGCGCTCCGTTGAGATCCGGTTTTCACTGCCTTCCAGTTGTGTCATCAAGGTCTGGACGTTTTTTTGTGAAGACAGTTGTGGGTAATCTTCTTTGATCACGTTCACCAACGTGCCGACGCTTTGATTCAGCTGACTGTCAGCGTTAGCCTTTTCCTTGGTGGTCGATGCGTTGGCGTAGTTGCTGCGCGCCTTAGCAATGTCGTTGAACACTTCAGTTTCGTGATTCATTGACCCCTTGGTCGCACTGACTAGGTTCGGGATCAAGTCGGCACGGCGTTGCATGACGTTTTCGACTTGACTCCACTGTGCTTTAACGGTTTGGTTCTGCTTGGCGAGACTGTTGTAAGTGCTGACGCCGTAGATGCCAAGGATCACGGCGATCGCCGCGATCACGATTCCGGTGATGGCGACAGGACTCAGACGTTTGCTTTGCATATGAATAACCCCTCTCAATATATTCTCAGTGTACCATGTCGGGCCTAGGCAACCTCAGTCTTAAGGTGGATTTCATGAGATAAAAAGGTCGATCATCACCGATCGACCTTCAATCATTATGCTTCTGTCAAGAATCCTTGCTGTCTCAACGCGCGGTACAGCTCGCCACGCTTGGCCGGTGTCATCTTGGCGCCATTGGCCAAGAGGTGGCGAAACGACTCTTCGCGCCGGTTGGTGTCGCGCGTGGCGTAATAATGGTGTACCTGCTCGTCATATGCCGCCAGGCTATCCTGCCAATCCACGGGAGGCTGATAGGTGTTTTCAAAAGCCATCAACGACTGCGGCATCCGCGGTTTGAACTGCGGGGTTTGGTCGGGATGACCGACGATGACCCCGCACAGCGGAAACGTCAGTGTCGGCAGGTGCAACAACGCAATCAACCGTAGCGGGTCGTTTAAGATGCTGCCAAGGATCACAGTGCCCAGCCCTGCCGCTTCTGCGGTGGCAACCAAGTTTTGCGTCGCCAGCAACCCATCTGATGTGGCTTGAATGAACTTATCTGTCGATCCCAGCGCCTGGTTCGGGGCATCAGCGCCCACCGCTACAAAGTCTGCCGGTTCAGGCAGGCTGGCGGCGCGGTGTTGATCTGCGATCACGATAAACAACTCGCCGTTGGCATCGACGTATGCCTGCTTGCTGATGGCCGCGATCTGGCCGCGAAGCTCACGGTCGGTAATGTGAATGATGCTGAAAGACTGCAGATAATGCGATGTCGCGGTGTGTTGGGCCGCCGCGATCAGGTCATGGATCTGCGTGGCCGTTAGCGGCTGATCAGTAAACTGGCGAATCGTTCGATGCGCGTTGACCATGTTGCCTCCTGCTACTTGAAGTAATTAAACCCGATAGCGTCGCGGACTTCTTGCAAGGTCTGGTTGGCGACTTCATTGGCGTGGGCGGTGCCGTCGATCAAGATCTGTTGCACGCTGGCCATGTCCTTAGCGTATTCTTCGCGGCGTTCGCGGATCGGGCGCAACACGCCATCCATGACATCGTTGAGGTAACGCTTGATTTTCACATCCCCTAAGCCGCCGTGTTGATATTGGGCCTTGAGCTCAGCGACTTTGGCCTTGTCCTCATCGAAAATGTCGAGATAGGTGAAGACGACATTGCCTTCTACCTGACCAGGATCTTCGATATGGATATGGTTGGGATCGGTGTACATCGACATGATCTTCTTTTGCACGGTGTCGGCGTCATCGGCCAGGTAGATCCCGTTGTTGAGCGACTTGGACATCTTGGCGTTGCCATCGATACCAGGCAGACGTCCGGAACCTTTTGGTGGGAAGTAGCCTTCTGGTTCCACCAGCACGTCAGCGTTATAGGTGCGGTTGAACGTCCGCACGATCTCGCGGGTCTGCTCGAGCATCGGTTCTTGGTCGTCACCGACCGGCACAGTATCCGCCTTGAACGCGGTGATGTCGGCCGCCTGGCTGACAGGATAGATGAAAAAGCCTGCAGGCACAGATTCGCCAAACGCTTTTTGCTGGATCTCGGCTTTGACAGTCGGGTTGCGGTTTAAGCGGTTGACGGTGACCAGATCCAGGTAATACATCGTCAGCTCTGGCAACGCCGGGATCGCGCTTTGCACCAAGATCGTCGTTTTCTTCGGATCGATGCCGACGGCGAGATAATCCAGTGCCACTTCCATCAGCGAGTTGCGGATCTTCTCGGGGTTGTTGGCGTTGTCGGTCAGTGCCTGGGTATCAGCGATCATGACGAAGTTGTCGTAGTCGCCGGAGTTTTGCAGTGCCACGCGGTTCTGTAAGCTCCCGATGTAATGCCCGATGTGTAAGCGGCCAGTTGGGCGGTCGCCGGTCAAGAATGTATGTTTAGCCATGATAATTGCCTCCTGAATGTATAAAAAAGTCGTCTTATGTCATAAAGACATAGGACGACTGCGCGCGGTACCACCTAATTTGCCACGCTAAGCGTGACCTCTCGAAGCGGCTTAAGGCGCACCCACCGAATTGTCCCACACGAGCCCATTGTTGCCGCTTGGTGATGGTCTTTGCAGTCACGACCACTCTCTGTACACCTCTGCGATAACGCCTTTCGCATGCATTGACGATACGTTCATGATAGTGAAGCGCTAGGCAAATGTCAACGGCGCTGTATCCTGACCAGCCGACAACCCCAGCCACCATCACACCAAGCGACTGTAATCACCCGGCGCCGCGACGTCAACACCGCGCCACCGGCGACAAGGCGATAACGCCCGCGCCAGCAATTCGTTGGCGTCCATCGCAAGCACCAACGCTGATTAGGAATGAACGTCAGGTCCCCGAGCGCACCATCACGACGCAAGGTATACCGCGCCGTGATCGTCGCTGGCTCTGCAAGGGATCCCATTAATAACCCGCAAGCGAGCACCAGGCCCAGCCACTTCAGGCATCTGCGCGCCAAAAGCTCAGCCCTCCAAACTTGTCGGCCCCGCAGTACCACCCGAGCCTGCGGAATTCATTGGGCAGCCCGCACCAATTCGCCAGCTTAACCACGTCGGTCGTGACGAATTGGAAGCGACCATCTTCCGCCTTGCGCACATATAACAGGGAACCGTCGATCTCGGCTCGAACATAGTGCTCTGGGCGGGGATTAGTCGTCCGCATCCAGATCACCGATAATTCTTGATGGCCTGGATCGGTCGCAACCAGCTGTTCACGGTCAAAGTACGCCGGGAACGTCTCTGGATCGACTGTTGCCTCAGCGATTGCACAATCCATGACCGACTCGCTATCGACGCGATGACGCTCTTCATTATTCGCGCTACTGAACGGGGCGCCAATGCCATTGCGCTGGCGAAGCGCGACGTGTGCCAGCATCCGCTGCGCCCATTCTTGTTTCAAGCGATGGGGGTCGATCTGGTCGCTACAGTCTTGGGCTTCTTCTCTGGCAGTCTCGCGCCGCTCGACGCGATCAGCGTCACACGCCACCTTATTGGCGTCTAAGGTATCCACGCGAACGGGCTCACAGTTAGCATCTGTGACAATCGCTTGCGGATCCCAGTAGTGATTTTTTTCATGGTTGTCCAACTGCTTGATGATCTCGAGCGCTTGCTCTCGTCTGGGTGCGGCTAGCAAAGCCCCTTCTGCCGCCGTCACGAAAAACGACCCATCCACATGGGAAAACGATTCGCTTTGGGTGGCATCGTCTGGGTCCTGCAACCGGACGGTGACTGCAGCAGGATAATACCGGTCTCGTTGATCGCGGTAATAAGGCCGGTATAGCACGAACAGCCGTGAAGAAACTGCCTTTAAGGCTTGATCTAACGCAATCGCTTCGCTTAATGTTTTCATGGTTTCCTCCTAGTCGTCCCAGTCATCATCATCAGGACCCCAATAACCGGCGAGATGGATCCCACCGCCTGGGATGAGTGCCATTTCGTGGCTATGGTGTTCAAGCTCTTCCAGCAAGCCAAGTTCCCGATACAAGCCGGCACTACCAACAAATCTCACCGTCCAGACGTCATGAACCTGCACCAGATAGACCTGATACTCCTCAGCGCGGATCCGGATCATCGGCTGTTCGGCAGGCAGGTCTTCTTCTTCAAACACCAACCTGGCCGCCGTCTTGGCCACCTTGGCGTCAAAATCAGAAACGCAGGCTTTTGCGACATCAGACCCGGGCCACAGCGTCAGCGTGAACGCTTCAGGCACTTGATCATCTGGGCGCTTGGCATACGCACACAAGACCGCTTTGAAATCATCCAGAGCAAAGAAATCGCCGAGCTGCAGCGCCGCCATCCGGTCATCTATTACAGCGTCGTTGTGGTTGATCTGGCGCAGCAGATCATCGCGACCGACCTGATCTAACCAGATCGGTGCAGCGGCATCGCCGGTGGCGGCCGGTGGCATGTACGACTCCACCAGGTCTTTCCGCGATGCAACTGCTGCGACATCAGCCACCTGTGCAAGCTTAGGATCAGCCCCGACTGGTTGGGACGCTTTGGCAAACGGATTAACGTCTGCGAACGGATCGAACGGGTCGCGGATCAACCGCGCACCATGCGTGGTCGACCACAGCATTTTGACTTGGTCGCCATGCCGCTCAAACACTTTCAACATCGCGTCGGCGTGCTCACCGATGGCATTGATATATTCGGGATAAAAGGCCACCGTCAGATTCGGCGACATGGCGTGCACTGCTTCATAGACGTTAATTGCTTGGCTTAAATAGACTGACATCTCAGTTCCTCCTTGAATTTTCTTCCAGTTACTCAGCGCAGTCGAAACCCACCATCGGCTTGTCGCCAAAATTGCATCCCGGCCGCTTGCCACTGTTGTGCCAACCCCAGCCGAATCACTACATCCGCCAGCGGTGCCAGCACCACCCAGTAACGCTCTTGGGTACGATAGATCTTGAGTCCGTCCCCGACGACACACGGACAGCCGTCTGGGATCCCGTGCCATCGCCGATTGCGACAAACCGCTTGCGCGTCAAACTCGCGCTCAAAATTACGGATGGTAAACGCTTGGGCCGGATAGCAACTCACGTCGGGGGCATCCCCCCACTCGCGGCATAATATCGCGCCAAAATCCCTAGTTTTGGCCACCAATACCGCGTTAAGATACCAAGCCAAGGCTCCACGATCGAGCAGTCGCCAAGCGTCTTGTTGCTCGGCCTTTTTTGCACAAAGCACCTGACTTAACGCGCTGGCTTCGCGAATCGTCCTCGGCGCGATCTTATCGACACGGATCGCAGACGCCGGCATCAACGCGGCATCAGGGACAAACTCCCCTGGCTCCTGGTAGGCATCGATGCCATCTTCCACCAACACTGCCAGCCGGGCATCTTGTGCGTCTGACCACTCACCGTTGGGATTGCCGCGGCGTTGCATGAGTTTGACCTGCCCACGCCACACCGCAAACCCAGCCGGATAAGCTGGTGTCGCCGGTAGGTATTCGACAAAGCCATCGCTGACTTCAGCTTTAACAACGGCATCGATCGCCGCACACAAGCCCAATGTCACCGTCTCAAGCATCTTGGGCCACCACCTCGAAGCTGCCATCCGCCTGCGCCGTGTACTGCCAGCCCGCTTCAGCCGCCGCTTCGGGGACCCCCAACCAATCCGCAAAAGCCGCCGCGCCCACGACGATTAGGCGATAGGCGTCATGATCGTGAAACAGATACAAGCGGGCTTCACCAACATGCGTCTGCAGATAAAGCTGTCCCGCTGGGATCGACGCGTTAGCAAATTGCTGCTGGCGAATTTTTGCAACTGCATGAGCGTCAAAAAAGGCATCCAGTTCAAGTCGCGGATAGGCCTCAAAGGGCAGGCTTCCGGTCAGGTTGTGGGTAGCCAGCATCACCTCAGGCACATGCACCGGCAATCGGCAATCGTATTGCCAATGCGCCATCAGCGCCGTCAGCAATGCCTCGCGATCCAACAACGCGGTGAAGTCTTGCGTCTGAGCTTGCTTCGACACCCGCGCTTGCATCGCTTGGGCGCGCGCCTTCACAACGTCTGTCGTCAGACGGTCCAGCCGCAACGGTGCATAAGTTTCCTCGTCGACTGCTTCCACCAACGGCGCATAGACATCGTCTGGCAAGTCGGCAAAAAATTTGACGACGGCCCGCCGTGCCATCGCTTGGCGCTTCTCTGACAGCGGTAGCTGATCAGGATGCCGGCCACGCGTCAACAACACTGAATTCGTGGCAAACAGCACCTCCTCTTCGGAATCATCAGGATCGCTGCACCACACCGCAAACGTCGCGTTGGTAACTTGCCCGCGCAAGTCGCGATACGCCGGCCAGTAGCGGACGTTCAGCCGTGGTGAGACACGTTTTAAAATACCATCTAGCGCCTTGGCCAAGTCCATTGTGATTACCGCCATCAGTCATCCTCCTCATCAAGCACACGCACAGCCCCGTCAGCGAATGCTCGATACCGCACCTCATACTGGGGTTGCCCGGCGGTTTCCTTTTGCAACCAAGCAAACAAATTTGCCGCCGGGCTTAGCTGGAGCACCCAGGCGTGGCGGCGCGGCAGATAGGCCAAGATCGCCCGCAACCCAAGTTCGTTGGTTAAGTCCAGATATGGTGCTCCCGGCAACACGTCAATATCATTGAGACTTTGCCGCCGGACCGGGACCACACCTTTGGCTTTGACCATCTTGAAGCGATCAAATCGAGGCTCGGTATCCGCCCCGTGCGTGAGCGTCACCACCGGTTCGAATTCCTCACGATCTCCCGTCGCCTGCGTCCACAACCAGTACCGTAATTCTTGCGTGGTGATTATTTCTTCTAACGCAACGCTTTGGGCTTTGGCGGCCAACGCCTTCTGGTCGCGCTCAATTTGAGCTTCTAATTGCGCCTGATTCTCAGCGACAACCATCACCGGCATCCCCGCCTTGCCCGTCACCGCAGTAACCTCAAACAACTCATCGGGTTGCGGTTGCGCATCGACGGTCGCAATGACACGCTGATGCAGTGCGTTTGGCACCCGCAGATCCCAGCGATCGAAGTCATCGTCACTGTGTGCCTGCCACACAAGGGCACGCGGTTCTTTCTGCCACCAAACCGCCACGTTAGCGGGATATTCACGCCCCCGACGATTCCGATACGCCGGTGCGAATTCAACCTGTAGCGTCGGATCGACTTCAGTCAGTGCCTGACTTAATTTGATTGCCGCGCCGAGCGTTGGGATAAAGTGCGTTTGCAACATGCCATGACCTCCTTCGATCGCGTTGATCGTTATCAACATCAATAGTGTTTCCTGCGGCACACTTGGCGTCAACGGGGTTTAGGTGAAAATTTTTCCATCTTGCTGGGCTTATTCATCTAGCCCGACCCATTCGCAGTTTTAGTCGGCGGTGGGAGGAGGTTTGGCTTTTTGCCGTTACTTAATTATTTTGTGGCGTACCCTTTTTGACAAAAAAAATAGCAGTGCCCCCATTAGGAGTACTGCCAGCATATAAACTTAATTTGGGAGGTCACCCACAGGAACCTGTACCCAATCAAAGACCTTACCTGTCGCTTTTACATCCTCTTTCTTTTTCGCCGCTAATGGATGTGCGCCACGTATTTTTTCGAATGACGTTACTAGCTGAGTATGACCTTGGTTACTTCCACACACATAGGTATGGTGCCCTGATTTTTCACACTTAACGAGATCCTCCCGCAGAGATCCTAACAACGACTCATAGGCTTGCTTTACGGAAGCCTTCAATTCACCTGTTGCTAAAAAAATATCAAACTCACTATTTTTGTTTAATTTGTTAATAATGCTGTGAATCATCTCTTGGTTAAAACGTTGCATAGAATCAACTTGTGCTTCGTTCCGTTTGCGAATCTCATCGCTTTCACCATCTCTGAATGGGCGTTGATCGTCATCACCATTCCACCAATAAAGCCTCAGCCCAGTCGCTTTCCCCCGCGTTGATAAATACTTAGGCTTAGTCGTCACAACTGGCGTCGCGTTAGCCACGATGATCCGCGTATAATCGTTAGGAAGATAATCAACCAAGTAACCCAGCGTTCTATCGCAGTAATCATTTAGGCCATCACTTGGGTTCTGCATGATAACCAATATCGTCTTCCCGACCTTTTTCTCTGTTCGACTCTTATCGTTGAATTTTTGAATTTCTAATAAGTTTCGAGCATAATCGGTTGCCACAGGCTTATCTGAAGATTTACGGCTATTGGCATATCTCACCGCTTTCCACACTTTATGATTAGCATCAGTTAGCTTTCGATATTGTATCCAGACCCTCGCGCTCAGATATTGCTGACATAGTTTGTTACCTCTTTGATCAAAATCAGAAGGCTCATCCCAGCTATACCACTCATCCGCTCCACCAGATGTATCAGGCCAATCTGTTGCATTTACTAGTTCAATGATTCCCTGTTTACCCTCCATAATTTACGCCTCCACGTTGGATTTAACTACATCACTTGTGAAAACGCAACCAAAAATACCCCGATAACACACACAAATACCCCAATCATGCCCACCAGCTCCATGACACGCCCGGAAGGCTTGTTATCGTTTTTGAACTTGTGACCGACAGCGAAGATCATGACGAAGATCACCGCAAGGAGCATGCCGGCGACCATAAGAATTGAAATTGTTGTAGACAATAGAAACCCCTCTTAAACTGTATTCTAAAGCAAATATTGCAAATCGCTGGATGCGCTCGGATAACCATACACGAGCTCTTTGGCTGTGGCGCTGGTGTGCTTGTCGATCATCACGGTGAACTGGTTGATCAGCTCTTCTGCATGGGTCCCAACGACCAAAGCACCGGCTAACAACCCGGTATCCCGATCCGTAATCGTGACCACCCGCGCACCGGCTTCTTGCACTCGGTTATAAGTGTACCAGTGCGTGACGTCTTGGTCGAGCACGGAATAGCGCTGCGGTGCCGCCTTGGCAGCCGCCAGCGTAACCCCAACTTGGGCGAGCTCCGTCGTGCCAAAAACGATTTCTGGAATCGCCGGATAAGCGATTGGCTCGGTCATGCCTGCCAGATGTCGGGCGACATAGCGCCCTTCAAAACTCGCCACCGGCGTCAGCTTCGGTTGCGTCTTGGCAACCACATCCCCGATCGCGTAAATATGCGGCACGTTGGTCTGCATGAACTTGTTGACTTCGATCCCTTTGGCGGTCGTCGCCACCCCTGCCGCATCTAATCCTAACGCCACCGCCGGTACCCGGCCGATGGCGCTGATCGCCATGGCAACAGTCAGCTCAAAACCATCCGCACCGGTCAGCTTCACCCCGGCTTCGACCCGCTCAACAGCTTCCACGTGCACCTCATCGTGCCAGTGAATCCGCTTGGCCGCCATCTGCTCACGCAGTTCCGCCACCGCCTGGGCATCCCAAGCCCGCAGTGCCCGCTTAGAGCGATTAACGATGTGAACCTCCGCCCCTGCTGCCGCGGCGATGTTGGCGAGCTCCAAGCTGACGTAGCCGGCCCCAAGAAACGCGATCGATGCCGGTAGCTCGTCGAGATCCAAGAACTCATTCGACGTCTGCAACAACTGTGCCCCTGGAATCTCCGGACGCGCCGGTTCACGACCGGTGGCGATAATGATGTCAGTCGCTTGGAACTGCTCGTCGCCAACCACGATGGTGTGGGCATCAACAAAATGCGGCTGCCCGTGGCGCGTGGCGATGCCACTGGCTTTTAATCCCGCCAGCGTGCCTTCAGGGACTCGTGTCGTATAGCCGCGCTTGAACGCCATCAACGCCTGCCAGTCGACGCCTGGCACGGACTTCAGGCCTGAGCCTTGCATGTGGGCCGCAGCGGTTTGCACTTCCGCCGCCCGATACAGCATCTTCTTGGGATCACAACCGCGATTTGGGCAGGTACCACCCCACAAGTCACGCTCGATCACCAGCACCCGCTTGCTTTTGGCCAATCCGCTGGCCGCCGCCAATCCTGCAGGCCCGCCGCCGATTACGATCACATCATACTGTTCCATCGTCATCTTCCTTTCCGCAAACTGCCGTCAACTGCCTACGCCTTGGCTGCCAGAAACCTCAAAACAGCCTGGGCATCTAGTTTAAAACTACCCGATTCAGCGGCAACTGTCACGCTTTTACCCGCCGCCACCGACGTCAAAACTTCACGCAACTTGACCGCACCAGGCGTGATGCCGCTGGCAGTCGGCGTGCCAAACGCCGCCAGCTCACGCAACGGCGTGTCCAACAGCACCTGCGAGGCCCCGGCGAAGAAACTTGCCACCCAGTCGGTCGCCGGCTCGTGCGCGATCTCTGTCGGCGTCGCGCACTGCACCATTTTGCCGTCGCGCATTACCCCGATCCGCTGACCGAGCCGCATCGCTTCGTTCATGTCATGGGTGACAAACACCACCGTCATCTGCAGATCCGCGTGCAACTGTAACACCAGCTCTTGCAGCTGGTTGCGCGACAAGGGATCCAGCGCAGAAAATGGTTCATCCATCAACACCACCGGTGGCTTACCGGCAAAGGCCCGCAAGATACCCACGCGCTGCTGTTCCCCGCCGGACAACTCCTTAGGCAAGCGGTCGCGATATTGGGCCGCCGGTAGTCCGACTAAATTCAGCAGCTCATCGATGCGCGTGCTGACCTCGGCTTTCGGCCAACCGCGCAGTTCCGGGATCAGGCCAACGTTTTGGCCGACCGTCATGTTGGGGAACAACGCGATCTGCTGCAAGACATACCCAATGTCCCAGCGCAAGGTCCGCACCGGATACGACGTCAGCGGCTTGCCGTTGAAAGTGATCTCGCCTTCGGTCGGTTCGATCAGACGATTGATGATTTTCAACGTCGTGGTTTTGCCACTGCCTGACTCACCGACGAGCACGAACAGCTCGCCTTCTCGGATCTTCAAATTCAAATCGGCCACCGCCACACCGGCATCATACACCTTATTGACATGCGAAAATGTGATCAGATCCGTCATCAGCGCGCCTCCTTCAATAACCCATGCTTCATCAAATATGCTTTGGCAACCGCGTTGGCACTTTGTTTCTTCACGTTCACCGCGTAGTTCATCTGTTGCATGTCGGTTTCTGAGATCTTGTTGGCCAAGCGGTTGAGCCGCTTGACGATGGCGGGATGGGCATCGGCCCAGGCCTTGGTCATCATAGGCGCCCCACGATAGGTGGCAAAAACGTGTTTATCGTCTTGCAGCGCCAGCAAGTGATATTGCGCGATCTGTGAATCCGTCGAATACCCGTCGGTCACCACGACTTGCCCGCGCGCCAGCGCTTGATACCGTAGTGACGCGTCGAGCGATTGCACATTCAACTGTAGCCCGTATTGTTTTTTGATGCCTGCATAGCCGTCTTGACGGCTGGCAAACTCGAGGTCAAACCCGGCCTTGCCCGTCGCTAATTTCTGTAGATCCCCGATCGTCTTGAGCCCGTCGCGCTTGGCGTCAACTTGTCTCACCACCAGCGCGTAGGTGTTGTTGTACTTCATCGGCCGCAACATGACCAGACCTTGCTTGGCCAGCAACTGCTTGGCGATTGGGTAACTATCTGCACCGTCTGCGATCGCCGCTTGCTGCTTAGTGGTCGGCTTCACCAGGCTCGTCACCACGGTCCCGGTGAATTCCGGATACATATCGATTTTTTTAGACTTCAAGGCGTTGTATAAGAAACTGGTCTGGCCAAAATTCGGCTTCAGCTCGACTTTCACGTTGTCGTTGCCATCTTCGATCAACAGCTTGTACATGTTGATGAGGATCTCCGGTTCACTGCCCAGCTTACCGGCGATCGTGATCGTCTCAGGTGCCGGCTTGAGCTCCTGCACGCCAAACCAGCCGCCGCCGATCACGGCCAGCGCCCCGATCCCATAGGCGACATAGCGGAAGCGTATCTTCTGGATCAGCGCCAGGCCCGCAGAAAATACTAACGCCAACAACGCTGAGGCCAGCGCCCCGATCAAGGTCAGACTGGCGTCGTTGCGGTTGATCCCCAATAGGATGAAACTCCCAAGTCCCCCGCCGCCGATCAGTGCCGCCAAAGTAGCGGTCCCGATAATCAACACAGTGGCGGTGCGAACGCCGCCAATGATGGTGGGCATCGCCAGCGGTAGCAGGACCTTGCGCAACTTTTGCCATTCAGACATCCCGAAAGCTTCGGCCGCTTCTTGATAGGCAGGATCGATCTCGCTCAGGCCAATATAGGTATTTTGAAAAATTGGGAGCAGCGCATACACCACCAGCGCGATGATTGCCGGCGCCGTCCCGATGCCAACGAACGGGATCAGTAAGCCCAACAACGCCAGCGACGGGATCGTCTGCAAAACACCGGTCAGTTGCAAGAGCACGTTGGCAAACCGCCGGTGATCTTTCGCCCAGATGCCTAAAGGTAGCGCAATGAGCACTGCAATTACCAACGAGATCAACGAGATCTGCAGATGCTGCCCCAACGCCACCAGCAGATCGCCGCGCTTATCCAGAAAAGTCTGCCATAAATCCGTCATGCCTACCTCCGTTTACCCGCACTAACCGGGATTGTTTTTCATAATGGTACGAGCTTAACACAATTTATTTTAGAATACCTACTCGTTTGCCTTGGCGTCACTTGCCAGCACGCCTGGTTTGCACTAAACTAGATGGACGCTATTTTGCCTGCGGAAGGAGGAACCGAGATGAAAAATGCCACGAAAGCCCAAGAACAGATCAGAGTTGATGCCGTCATCGCCAAGCTCAACGCGCGCCTTGGCGTCATCACTGAACAGCTAGAAGAAGCCCACGAAGACACCACCCGCATTGAACAAAGTTACGGCGATGCCACCAAGGTCAACATCACCGAAATCGACGACCGGATGGAAACCAACGCCGCGGTTCAGCAACAGAAGATGATGGTCGCCCGGGCCGTCGAAAATGAAACCATTCTCGAACACGAACAGTCGCGCCTGACGCGGCTGCAAGGGAACCCATACTTTGGGCGTATCGACATCACCGATGGCGACACCCCGGAAACCTTATATATTGGTACCGGCACCTTCATGGATGCCAACAACCAATTTCTGGTTTACGACTGGCGGGCGCCGATCTCCTCCGTTTATTACAATGGCACCCTCGGTTCGGTCAGCTACGAGACCCCGTTCGGCCAAGAACAAGTCGAGCTCACCAAGAAACGCCAGTTCATGATCCAAGCCGGCAAGATCACCAACATGTTCGACACCAATGAAACCGTCGGCGACGAGATCCTCCAATCCGTGCTAGGCAAACAAACCGATGACTACATGCAAAACATCGTCGCCACGATCCAAAAGGAACAAAACGACATTATCAGAGACACCAGCGCCGATGTTTTGGTCGTGCAAGGCGTCGCCGGCTCTGGCAAAACCAGCGCGGTGCTTCAACGCGTGGCGTACTTGCTGTACCACGCCCGCGAATCGCTAGACGCAGATCAAATGGTGTTGTTCTCACCAAACCAACTGTTTGCCAACTACATCTCTGCGGTGCTCCCAAGCCTAGGCGAAAAGAACATGCGCCAAGCAACGATGTACGAATTCTTCGCCAAGCGCTTCTCCGGTCTACACGTGCAGACGCTTTTTGAACGCTTCGAACAAGACGGCCAAGGACTGCCCGAAACCACCAAGAAGATTCGCCGCTTCAAAGAAAGCGCCTCTTACCTCGACGCCATCCAAGCCTACGCCGACGAACCCGGCCGCATCCCTTATTTCATCGATATCATGCTCAACGGTGAGGTCTTCTTCTCAGCCAAAACCATCACTAAGATTTATGCCAGTCAGCCGGCAACGGCAACCGCCGCCAACAAATTCTTGGACACCAAGAACACCTTGATCCGGCGGTTGAAGACTCGCATCAAGTTGGCCGCCTACGAAGACTGGGTGCAAGACCGACTCGACCTGCTATCAGACGACCAAGCCCGCGCGATCATCGGCGATCATCATTTTGCCACCGGCGATCAAGAAGCGCGCTTCATCGCTGAAAGCGTCGTTGCAGACGCCTTTGAACCCGTGTACGACGCCATCTACAACGACTACTTCCTCGACGAGTACCAAGAGTACCAGCGCTTTTTGACCACCGTCTGTGCGCCTGACGTCACGGTTGACGTGTGGGCGACCATGGCCGAAGCCGTTGCCGCCGACCTCGAAGCCCACCGCCTGCGGCTTGAAGACGCCGCGCCGATCCTTTATCTGCGCGACGCCATCGCCGGCGCCGGCGCCAACCACCAGATCCAATACGTCTTCATCGATGAGATGCAAGACTACTCGATGTGTCAGCTACGCTACCTCCACCACGCCTTCCCTAAAGCCAAGATGACCTTATTGGGTGACGCCAAGCAAGACGTGTTCACCAGCAACTACCAGCCCAGCGACTTCATCCACGAAATCGAGGCCGTTTTTGCCGGCATGCGTGTCGAGCTGATCAGCTTAAACAAGTCGTATCGCTCCACACAACCGATCACCAACTTTGGCAAGGCGCTGCTTCCTGACGGCCGGCACATCCAGGCGTTCAACCGCGACGGCCAAAAGCCGCAGGTCCTCACCGTTCCCAAGACAGAAGCCATCACCCATCTGACCCAGCTGGCCAACATTTTGTTGCGTGCCAACCACACCGTTGCGATCTTGACCAAAAATCGTGCCGCGGCCGAGCAACTCTACACGACCTTGAAGATCGACACCCCGACGCACCTGCTGTCGCCGGCCGACCACACCATGCATACCGGCTGTTTGATCTTGCCGGTCTACCTAGCCAAGGGCTTAGAGTTTGACGCCGTGATCGGCTGGGATATCTCAGCTTCGACCTACAATTCAGAAGCCGACCGCGATATCTTATACACCTTGAGTTCTCGTGCCTTGCACCACCTGACCTTAGTCGCCTTAGACGATCCCAGTCCCTTGATCACGGCCTTACCAGAAGACCTCTACGAGCGCCCCCAAGGCGATCCTCAACACGCCTGAGACAGACAGTCGTCTTCCACGGCAATGACAGTATGCTGTGCGGCCGTCTTCAGCCTGCTTTGCAGTCTTACGACTAATTTTGAAGCCGCTTTGCGTCTCCAAAATTGCCGACGCCAACGCCTGTGAACCAGCTAAGCTGTCTCACAGGCGTTGGCGTTATCACTGCATACTGCCATTTCCGTCTACGCGCCGCTAGCCCCATATCCGGTTAAAGAAACACGATCGCTGGCCATCGAATGATATTGTAACGTCAAATTCAGGGTGTAGGCGAAGGCGACAGATCGATCCTGCTGGAGTCGCTTTTGCCTACACCCGACAGCAAGAACAAAACCTAAAACAGCCCCAGATACTGGATTTTCAGTATCTGAGGCTGTTTTGAATTTAGATGAATAACGCCACAAAATTGTTGAGAAAATGCAACGCGATGCTGTAGCGGATGTCTTTGGTGTAAGCATATGTTGCCGCAAATACCGCACCCATGGCGATATAAGACACCATGCTGTACGGTTCGCTGGGCCCAGCGTGCAAGAGCCCGAAGACCACAGCCGAGACGGTACCGGCGGCGACTAACCAGCCACGCTTTTCTAAGTGTGGGAAGCTGTGCATCAACAACCCGCGGAAGATCAGCTCTTCCACCGGTGGCGCCCCGACAACGGCGACTAACACCATCGCCAGCGGCGCTTGTTGGAGCAGCTTGACCAAGGCGTCTTGATTCTGTGATTCCGCCACCCAGTGCAAGCTGATGGCGACCGCGTTTAAGGCCTGGATGAGCACCAGTGCCAACACCATCCCCGCCATGAAGCGCCACACCTTTTTATCTGGTCGGCGCGGACCAAAAAGTTGCGGTGTCTCGCTGCGTAAAAAGTACTGATACATCGACGCCAGCAAGTAAATCAGGCTTCCAAACACAACGGCAAAGACCACACCGACCAAAACGGCGTTGGCCTTGCCATTGGTCAGCATCGTTGGCAACACGCTGATTGCCTCGGCGACACTGTACAAGGCGAACACGCCGACAACCGCCGCAATGCGCCCTAATGACTTGAAAAGGCTCATTCAACACCTCCGGATTTCAACGAATTAAATAACAAAAAAAGCCCAACTCGTAAGTTGGGCAACGCTGCCGTCTACCGGATTCGAACCGGTGACCTCAGCCTTACCATGGCTGCGCTCTACCTGCTGAGCTAAGACGGCATATGCGTTTGTTTTAAGAAAAACAACTGCCCAATTAATATACAATATCTGACACGGTGTTGCAACCCTTTTGACTAAAAAAGTCACGCTTTCCCATTAAATTCAAGCAGAAATTCAGTGACAAATTGGCGCATGACGCCAGTGCGTTGTTGGGCGACAATTTTGCCCGCCGACGTGTTCATTTGCCCGGCGAGTTTGAAGAGCTTTTCTTCAAAATGATTGAGCACCGTCGACTCGCCTTGACGGTAACTAGTGGCGTCTAGTGTCTGCCGTGGCGGCAGTTGGGGATCGTACATTTTACTGCCGTGCACACCGCCATACATGAAGGCGCGCGCGATGCCGATTGCACCCAACGCGTCTAACCGATCAGCGTCTTGAACGAGCTCGCCTTCCAGGATCAACTTCTGGTGGCCGGCGAGGTTGGCCTTGAACCCCATATGATCGATGATTGCAAGCACCGCCGTTTGCTGAGCAGCCGTTGCGCCGGCTTTTGCTAGCTGGGCCTGCGTTTGTTGACGGGCGGCGGTAACGTCAGCCACCAGTTTGTCATCATAGGTGTCATGCAACATCGCCGCGGCCAAGGCAATCGTCGCGTCTGCTTTTGGCGTCTCGGCCAACAACCGCTTAACGTTAGCGACCACGCGCTGAATATGGTCATCGGCATGGCCACTGTGGTCGGTCGCAGCTACCCTATCTGCATAAGCCTGCAATTGTTTTAGATCCATCTCGGTCACCTTCTAACTTGTTTGTCGCGCCTGCACTTGGTTACACTTAAAGTAGGAATCTTTGGACACATCCCGCCTAAAGGAGGGCACCATCATGAAGCCAGAAATGTTTACCACCAGCGAGACGCTGCAACAGTTTTTGCGCTTGGTCCCGCCGATGCGCCTGAGTCGGCCTTCCCCTGAAATCCGGCTGTTGCTGGGGCTGATCGATCGGCCCGTCGCGCCGCAACCCAGCACCTTGGCCCGTGAATGGCAAGTCTCGCGTGCTGCGATCACCAAAGCCTTGGGCCCGCTGTTGGCAGAAGGGTTGGTCGCCAAGACCATCACCCCGCAAGACAAGCGCAGCTTCACGCTGACGCTGACGCCTGCCGGTGCGGAGCTGGCAACAGCCTTGGCCGCGGATTATTTTCAGCCGTTGGAACATCTCCGCGACGGCTTGGGCAAAAAGAAATTCCGCAAGCTCACCAACCTGCTCGAAGACGCTAACGATGTCCTTATTGAGGCAACACGAAGCCTTGCGCCTTGAGGATCGCGCCGATCTCATCGCGGTGATGCTGATCTGCACTCAGATGCCGCTGCACAAGGCTGGTGAACGTCTCTTCGCGTGGATTCCACGCCCGTGACTGGTAATAGTCCGCCAGTTGACGATCATACGCCGCCAGATCTGCAGTGGCTTGCGGGTAGCTGTTTTCGCCGACGACCAGCGGCTTAGGTAGGCGCGGCTTGGCGTCCGGCAACTGATCTGGCACTCCAACCATCAGCCCGAGCAAGGGGAAGGTATAGCGTGGCAGGTGTAACAGGTCGATCATCTGCTGGGGATCGTTCAAAATGCTGCCAAGCATGACGCCGCCCAACCCGCTGCGTTCCGCGGTGGCCAAGACGTTTTGTGCGGCCAGCGCAGAATCGAAGGCACCGGCTAAAAAGGCGTTCCAGTTTCTGAAGTTGTGGTTGTCTGTTTGGGAATCGGCGATCCGGATATCCCGGCCGGTATCGACCACAAAAATGAACAGTTCACCGGGCCCAGCAATGAAGGCACAGTTGGTGATCTTGACGATCGCGTCGCGCAACGCCTGGTCGGTGACGCGAATCACCGTGAATTCTTGCAGAAATTCACTTGAACTGGTTGCCTGAGCGACGGCAAGCAATGCCTGATAGTCGACGGGTTCGTCTTTGAACGCGCGAATGCTACGATGATTGAACGCTTGTTGATCCATTGGGAGCCTCCTGATATGTCTGGCGTAATGCCAGACTTTTTTTGTTGTTTTTCTCAGTGGTACACTACTGATATACCATTCAATTTGTCCACTAAAGAGGTTACTATGCCAAATCATACCACGATTCCCACTCACATTGTCGTGCGCGGCGCGCATGTCAATAACTTGAAAAATATCGACGTCGATATCCCATTGCACCAGCTGGTCGCCATCACCGGCCGCTCTGGTTCGGGAAAATCCAGCCTCGCCATGGGTGTCTTATACGCTGAAGGCATGCGGCGTTACGTCTCAGCGCTGTCGACCTACACGCGCCGGCGACTTAGCCAAGTCGGCCACGCGCAAGTCGACAAAGTCGAACACATCCCCAGCGCCATCGCTTTGCGCCAGCGTCCGGTCGTGCCTGGTATCCGCAGCACCGTCGGCACCACCACAGAGGCCTTGAACGTCGTGCGTTTGATGTTTTCGCGCCTCGGCTCGCCGCGCTGTCCCAACGGCCACCAAATCCCGCCGACGATCGCCATTGCCCACTTGATGGACACACAAGGTGAAAAAGCCCACCTCGCCTGCCCAGTTTGCGGCGCCGACATCCGCTTATACGGAGCGGAAAGCTTCGCCTTCAACTCTGTTGGGGCCTGCCCGACCTGCGGCGGCACCGGCGTCGCCAAGACGCTGGCGGTGTCGCGCTTGATCCCCGACCCGACCAAGACCATCCGGGATGGTGCGGTCGCTTCTTGGCGCCTGCCGGGACGCAACTTCATGCAGATCGTCGCCCAATACGCAGGCGTCGACATCGATACACCCTTTGAGGACTTGCCCAAAGCCCAACAAGAGATGGTCTGGCACGGTCCGAAGAAGACCTACGCCATCAACATCCCCAGCAAAACCGGCAAGATTTTTCACATGGACAACGCCGTTTACGAAAACGCCTATAACGCGGTGCTCGATTCGATGGCGACCACGACCAACGAACGGGCCATCGCCCGCCTCAACCGCTTCTACGAGTTTGACGTCTGCCCGACTTGCCACGGCAGCCGCTTCAAACCAGAGCTGTTGACGCAGCTGATCGCCGGCAAGAACATCGCAGAAGTCACCGACATGACCTTGGCAGAACTGACAGCGTTCATCCCCAAGATCAACACCTGGTTGCCGGCAGACATGCAGGCGTTGGCCCATGACGTCATCCGCGAGCTGACACAGATCCTCCAGCCGCTGTTGGCGCTTGGACTCAACTATCTCAGCTTGAGTCGCGCAGGCGCCAGCCTTTCCACCGGCGAGCTACAGCGTATCCAACTGGCGCGCACGCTCCGTACCCAAACCACCGGCGTCTTGTACGTCCTCGATGAGCCCAGCATCGGGTTGCATCCCGCCAACGTCGACGGCCTGTTGACGGTCATGCGCGAGCTCGTCGCCCAAGGCAATTCCGTGGTCGTCGTCGACCACGACACCGCCATCATCGAAGCCGCAGACACGGTCTTAGAAATCGGCCCAGGCGCCGGTAGCACCGGCGGCCACCTGTTGAATCTTGGCACCCCAACCGCCGTCGCCCAGGCGCCAAACTCACTCATCGGGCCGTTTTTGACCGGCGAAGCAACCTTGCGCACGCGACCGCAGCCGGTCCCTGCCACCAAACACTTTGGCCTCACTGTCACCGACCGTTTCAATCTCCATGATCTTTCTGTCAGCCTGCCGATCAACCAGTTCACGGTCGTCTCAGGCTTTTCCGGTGCCGGCAAATCGACGCTAATCTTCGACGCCTTGGTGCCGGCCTTAACCGCCACCAAGCAGCACCCAGCCCCAGCATTTGTCAAAGCTCTCAAGCGCGGGGGCATCCGCCGGGTCGTAGCAATCGACGCTACTCCGGTGGGCAAAAATATTCGCTCCACGGTCGCTACCTACACCGACATCCTCGACCACTTGCGCGCGCTTTTTGCCGCATTGCCAGAAAGCCAGGAACGCGGCTACACCGCCAGCAACTTCTCTTACAATGTCAAAGCTGGCGCCTGCCCGACTTGTGGCGGTACCGGCGCGATCAGCCTCGACATCCAATACCTTCCAGACATGCAAGAAGTCTGCCCGACCTGCCACGGCCAGCGCTACACGCCAGAGATCTTGACCGTTCACTGGCACGGTTACAGCATCGCGGACCTGCTCGCCTTGGCCGTTGATGACGCCTTGCCGATTTTTGCAGACGAGCCCGCCATTCACACCACTCTACAGACGCTTCACGACATGGGGCTAGGTTACCTCCATCTCGGGGAAAGCACCCCGACCTTGTCCGGTGGCGAAGCCCAACGCCTCCGACTGACCAGCCACATGGGGCGCACGCAAAAAGGCACGCTGTTTGTCTTCGATGAACCCAGCGTCGGTTTACACCCGTTAGACGTCCAAGTCTTGTTGCAAGTCTTCCAGCGGCTGATCACCAACGGCGGCACCGTGTTAGCAATTGAACACGACTTAGATATGCTCGCCAACGCCGATTTCATCGTCGACATGGGGCCTGAAGGCGGCGAGTTTGGTGGCAAGGTCGTCGCCACCGGCACGCCTGAAGTCATCGTCCAAGGCACTGGCCACACCGCCCAATATCTCAAAGCACACCTCGAACGGTTCAAACCATAACAAATAAGGCAGTCTCTCCGTTTGGAAACAGAGAGACTGCCTTTTGAGTTGAATCCAAGATTACTTGGTAATTTGATCGATGGCTTCCAATTCGTCTTGCGTGAAGGTCAGGTTGTCGCAAGCCTTCAAGTTGTCGTCGAGATGATCGGCGTTGGTGGTGCCGATGATCACGCTGGTCACGACAGGATCGCGCAACAGCCATGCCAAGGCCATCTGCGACAGCGTTTGGCCGCGATCGGCCGCGAGCTTGTTCAGTTCGTTGAGCTTGGCCACGACCGCTTCAGCACCGTCTTTCAAAGTCGCCTGGTTGGTGTGGTGGATCGCAAAGTCTGCTGGCAACCCGTTCAGGTAGCGATCAGACAATAGCCCTTCCGACAGCGGCCCGTAAGCAATCAAGCCGACCCCGCCGGCGCGTAGAGTGTCCAGCAAGCCGGTCGTTTCGACGTTGCGGTTGAACATGTTGTAGCTCATCTGGTTCAGCACGAGCGGCGTCTTGAGTTCGCGGAACAACGCGATCGCTTTTTGCGCTTGGGCAGTTTCAAAATTCGAGATTCCGATGTACAACGCCTTGCCTTGGCGGACAACGTCGTCTAAGGCCTGCACGGTTTCTTCCAGCGGTGTCAGCTCGTCAAAGCGGTGGGCATAATAGACATCCACGTAATCGGTTTGTAGGCGGCGCAGTGACCCATCGATATGTTGCATGATGGCCTTGCGCGACTGGCCGATGCCATAAGGCCCTTCGTGGATCGAAAATCCGCCTTTGGTCGCGATCACTAGCTCGTCACGATATGGCTTCAGGTCATGGCTTAAGACACGGCCTAACAACTCCTCGCTCGACCCGAGCTCTGGGGCGCCATAGTGATCCGCAACATCAAAATGGAAGACACCGGCATCAAAAGCGTGCAACAATAGATCTCGGCGGGCTGCATACGGTGACGCCGCGTCAAAATGTTGCCACAGCCCAAGCGATACTGCCGGCAGCAGCAACCCGGAACGTCCCGCGTGGCGCAACGGCACATGCTGATAACGCTGTGAATCTGCTTGATACATGATTACCACCCTTTCTGATTGCGGTTTCAATGTACCATGCCACCGCGGTTGCCGTCTACTTTTTCACCAAAACAAAACACAAACACCTCTGCACCACGATTTGTTTTGGGATCGCGATTCAGAGGCGTTTGGCGTGCAAGATTATGCGAAGTACCGGGACAAAAAGTGGGCGATGCCGTCTTCAGTGTTACTGAGCGTCTGGAAACGTGCCGCTGCCGCGACTTCCGGCACCGCATTGCCCATGGCCACGCTGACGCCAGCTGCCTGCAACATGCCTAAGTCGTTGAGCCCGTCGCCAAAAACGATCGTGCGCGATGCCGGGATCCCAGTTTTAGCTTGCAGTTCCGAGATTGCCGTCGACTTATCGACGTGCTTAGGGATCAGCTCGATATTCGTCGCGTCGCTTGCAGACAGGTGCATGGCGTTAGTAGCCGCCAGTGTCATCATTGTTTTGGCCAAGGCCTCTGGATCGTTAGGGCTGAAAATGATCCCGTTGGTGATTTCTTCGGTATGGCGCAGCAGACCCGCTTGGTCAAAAACCTGCTCGACTTTGATGTGCGCCGCGTCGTTGGCGAAGCTCATCAAGGTATCGATCACAGATTGACTCGGCGTCTGCGTGTAGTAGACGGTGTCATCTGTAAAATACACCGCCACCAAGCCTTGCGCAGAAGCGGCTGTTTCGGTCGCCTGCAAGGCCGGCTTGCCCATCAGATGATGTACCCGCGATCCGTTGAAATCATAAACCGCTCCGTTAGACGCGATGATCTCCGCGCGTGCATCCACCTGATCTGTCATCAACTTGGCCAGATTGTACATACGCCCGGTCGCCGCGTAAAATTCATGCCCCGCATCTAACAGTTGCTGCAAGACGGTTGCCGTCTTAGCGCTGACGTGTTGATGATCGTATGACAACGTGCCATCGATATCGGAGATAATCAAGTATTTGTCCATCTCGTCTTCCTTTCGAAAAAAAGACGGCGTTGATCCGCCGCCGTACACCTGCTTAACGTCCTTGAGGGATGCTTGCCAGGCTTTGTTTAAACCATTCGTCCCAAGGCGTTTGTGGTAACCCGGCCTCGGTGAACGGTGCTTTGATCGCCGTCAGCAGCGCCTTGATGTTGTCGCCGCGATCGGCCAGCAGCCCTGCTTGTAGCTCGGCCGTGGTGAAGTTAGCGTTGGCGACCAGCCAGGCGTTGATATCCGCCACGTGCCCCGCACCGTCGGCTTGGGCGATCAGATCCAACCCTTCATGACGGTATTTATCCAGATAAAATTTGGTGAAATCACTCAAAGCCTTCGCTTGCGCTTCGGGTGTTAATTCGTCGATTGTTGCCATAAACTTGTTCCCATCCTTTCAGATTGCTTACTATTATACGATAGCTAAATTATGGGTGAATGGCAAATCTGAATTATTTTGTGAAAATTTTCGCTAATAGCTTGTATTTCTCCACGAAATGAGATACTCTTCTTACCATCAATCATCATATCGATTGAGCGAAAGGATCTGAGCGTATGAAGAAGGAAGATATTCATCTCGGCGACTCCCTGCAATGCAAGGTCAAAGAAGACATGGAGAAACCATTCACCGGCACGGTCCAGAAGGTCTACGAGAACTCGGCACTACTCGACATCACCGATTATGAGTCTGCCGATAAACAAAACGTGGCTGAACTGAACTTCAAGATTGTCATTAATTTCAAAGCCATCCAGAAAAACTTTGGCGGCGGCATCATCGAACCAGAACCTGAAGAACAGGCAGAGTAAAATCAAAAACAGCGACAACATACAATAAAGGCTCGAAGCAAACCCTAATCCGTTTGCTTCGAGCCTCTTTAAGCACTTCTAATGCCGCTCAGCGCGACACGTCCTCACGCTGTTGCCGTACGCGATCCCACAGCCAGCCGATGACCGCCCCAATCAGCGCAGGCACGATCCAGCCCAGACCAACTGCAAAGCCAGGCAGAAGCCGGCCAAGGCGTAGTGCAACAGCCACCCAGCCTTGATGTGTTGCTGCCGGCAAAGCGTTCAGACCATCGAGAAGCGCTGGGATCACCGTGGCGACCAGCGTACAGTTGAACAGCATGCGCGTACGCGCCAACCAAGGGCTGGCAAGACCGACCAAGATCAACACGATTGCCAGCGGATACAGCGCCGTCAGCACCGGTGTTGACACCGCTAGTAGCGCATCCAAACCAACATTGGCAAAAACCATCGGCACCAACGTCGCCACTGCGATCAGCACCTGATAAGGCACCTTCGGGAACAGTTCCTTGAACGTGTCGCCAAACGCCGTAATTAAACCAATCGCCGTTTTGAGACACGCGATGATCACGATGACCGCCAACAAGGCATTGCCCGCCGTCCCAAAATAAGCGTGCGCGACATTGGCCAAGATCACCCCGCCGTTGTCCGCACGGGCAAACGGCCCCAAGGCGTTACGGCCGAGCAAGGCCAGCAAAGTGTAGATCACCGCCATCATCCCGACAGCCAAGCCCCCGGCACGTACCGTGTGCTTGGCGATCTGAGTCGGCTGGGTAACCCCAAGATCCCGCAACGCGTTGACGACAATGATGCCAAAGGCCAGTGCAGCTAAGGCATCCATCGTCGAATAACCAGCGGTGAAACCCGTGGACAGCGCCGCGGTCCGATAAGTGCCTGCGGCTGCCTGTCCATGCCCGAGGGGATGGATGACTACTGCTGCCAACAGGATCGCCAATACGCCCAGAAACGTTGGCGTGAGCACCTTACCGACATATACCATGATCTTGCTGGGTTTGCGTGCAAACCACCACGCCACGGCAAAGAAGAGCACCGAATACACCCATAGCGCCGGCGTCGTGTGCGGCGTCGCGACAAAAGGTGTCAGCCCGATTTCAAAGGAAATCGTCGCCAGCCGCGGCAAGGCAAACAGCGGTCCGATACACAGATACAATAAAATCGTAAACACGTAGGCGAACGGACGGTTGGCTTTTTTGGCAAGTTCATACACGCCGTCGACCTTGGTGATCCCGATGGCCGCCACCCCAAGTAGCGGCAAGCCGACCCCGGATAACAGAAACCCGAGCAACGCCGGCCACAGCTGGCTGCCGGCTTCTTGCCCGACAAAGACCGGAAAAATCAAATTACCAGCACCGAAGAACAGCCCAAACAGCATGGTCCCAATGAAGAGCAGTTCCTGGCGGGTTAGTTTGCGAGTAGCCATCATATTCCTCCCAGAGTTAACTATCCGCAATTGTATCAAGCCATTCTGGCAAGATGATGAGAAGCCCATAAGAAAAAGGCCTTTGTCAGACCTTTAAGTGACGATGCTTTAATTTTGGAAAGACATGCCTGTCTGCCACCCCGACGATAGCACCTTGTGCGACCAATGAGAACAAGGTCCCAATGTTGACGGCGTAGAGCTGATGGGTAAACAGCAAACACAGCAGATCCAACACAATTGGGGGGATGAACGACACCGGTTGGGCAGCAGCGGCGTTACCATGCAGGAAGCGGAAGCGCAGGATCTGCATGAAGTCATCGTTGGGGTGCAAGAGCACGTTGATGCGCTGGTAGATCGACGTCGCACTACCAATGCAGACGATCCCCAACAGATCCAACACTACCCGCGCCGCTAGCGGTAGATCGACCACCGGCGTCAAACGAATCACATACGCGAAACCAGACACAAGGAAAGAAAACGGAATCATATACAAGAAGTTCCCGAAGATCCGCCGCCAATCGATATGCCCGAGAATCATCGTGTTTGTAATCACCACCGCGACCCCTTCGAGCAACAAGATGGTAAGTAGCGACACGGAAAAGGCATGGCTAAGATTGACCGCACTCGACGTCCACAACGCTGACCCTAAGTTCATCGCCACGGTCAACCCGTTGCCAAACCCGTTCAAGATCAACGAAAAACTGAACATCCCAAGAAGCTTTGCACTCGATAGATGCGTTTTTGGTTGCTGCATGTCACCACTCCTTTATCACCAGTATAATTCCCGTCTCATCACGCTCAACGCTGTAAGTGAATGACGTGTGGTTATGCTCCAAAGCCGCATACATTGTCCCTACAACGCCAAATGCGTAGTCAAATAATCTGCTACGCCGTCGGCTGCATTATCGCGCGCCGTGATGGCATCGGCCACTGCCAACAACTCAGGACGCGCGTTTTTCATCGCCACCCCGACGCCGGCAAACGCCAGCATGTCCAAATCGTTGAGGTCATCTCCAAACGCCACGATATCGTCGCGCGCAATGCCATACTGGGAAGCGACATAAGCCAGCGCCTTGGCCTTACCGGTCTGCCCCGCGGTCACCTCAAGCGCTGTGTCTTCACCACTCCAAGCGCCCCAAGTCTTTGGCGTCAGCTGTGGAAAGGCCGCAACGATCGCAGCCTGCAACGGCGCCAGCGTCGTTTCTTTGATAAACATCGTCACAGAAATAGGGGCCTGCGTCAGCCCAGACACATTCAACAAACGATCAGGATGCGGCATATCAGGCAAAAAAGGCACGTTACGATACCCACGATCCGCCACGAGCAACCGCTTGCCTTCCGCAATCATCAACCGGATTTGAAACTCTCGCTTGAACCGGCGTAGTGCCAGCGCAGTCGGGACCTCGATGGCTACTTGGCGCTCCCCGCGCCAACGCTGGTGCGGGATATGGACCAGCGCACCGTTGAAGTTGATCATCGGGCCTTGCAGGTGAAGCTCATCATAAATTGTTTCGGAAATGGCATCCGGTCTTCCGGTCGCGATCACTACAAGATGCCCAGCAGCACTTGCCTTTTGTAGTGTCGCAACGGTTTTGGCACTCAGCAAACCGGCTTGGTTCAGCGTGGTACCATCAAGATCTAAAGCAATCAGTTTGCGGGTCATACGCCGCCTCCTCGTTAGGCATTGAGTTCTATTGTACCACTGCCGTACAATGGAGGGACGAAAGGCGGGATCACATGGCAGAAATCACACTTTACACCGACGGCGGCAACCGCAACACTGGCAACAACAAAGGCGGCTCCGTCCGGCCGACCGACAAAAGCGCTTGGGCGGCACTTTTGATTTACGGCGATCACAAGAAAATGCTCTCCGGCGGTGACTATGGCCGCACCAACAATTACATGGAGATCATGGCCGTCATTCAAGGCCTTAAGGCGATTAAAAAGCCAGAGGTGCCAGTCGATATCTATTCCGACTCGGCCTATGTCATCAACACCATGCAACAACGCTGGTGGGTCAAGTGGCAACAAAACAACTGGATCAAAGGCGGCAAACCCGTCATCAACGCCGATCTATGGCAGCAGTTACTCGCCCAGATCAACCGCTTCAACCAAGTCACGTTCCACAAGGTCAAAGGCCACGCCAACAACGAAAACAACAACGCCGTTGACGCGGCGCTCAACCACACAATGGACCAGCTACCAACCAAACGCTAACCAAACAGGCCCAACCAGGACTCTCACGTTCCGGTTGGGCTTGTTTCATCTACTGTCGTTGTCCGGCAACGTAAGTCTTCTTTGGGATGCGTTGGGGATAGTGGTATAGGTCGGGTTTGGTATGTTCCGGCCCTTGAGATGGCTGGAACGGTGCGAGGCGCTCGGAAGCTAACTCTCCGCTGCGCTATGAGTGGATCTTCCTCGACGCCTTTGTTGTGAGCGGCAAGCCGCTAACAACAATGCCGCGCCTGAGCCATCTCGGGCCTCCACACACCAAACCCTGACGTTAGCGTCCTGTGTCACCGGAAGTGGCAAATTCCACGGGAGTAGAAATGGACTAGCGGCTGACAGTACATCTAACTAAGAACGGATTAGTTATAATCAACGAGTTGACCCGTTTGTCCATGACATCAAATTATCCTGATACGCAGAATCCAGGGTGTGGGCGAAAGTGACGGAAGCAGGTCAATCTGACGTGGTGAGATTGCTGTTAGCGACTTGTCGCTTACAGCCAAGCGCAGGTGGAGATCCACTCAGCGAAGCTGAGTTAGCTTCGCCGAGCACCCTCTCCACGACAGATTGAAACCTGCTGGAGTCACTTTCGCCCGCACCCGACAGTTTACTGGTCTACCCAACGCAAAATGCTTACGTTGCCGGACAGCATTATTGCCGTGGGACCAGGCAGTCTTCTGGGTAATTCGTGCGCATGTAGTCGATGATGACTTCTTGCATCTTGGCGACGGAAGGCGACTTTTGGGTGGTGGGATTCATGACCAGACACAAGGTGCGGGCGAAGGGCTCGGAGAATGGGAAGGTGTTGACATCCCCGACAAGCTTTTGTAGCGCCAAGCGCGGAAGCACCCCTAAGCCTAAGCCCGCTTCGACCATCGACAAAATGCTTTGATCATCGAGCGAATAATGCAGCGAATTCGTCGAAACATTGTAGCGGTCAAGCGCTTTTTTGGTGTCGCGGTCATAGTCGGCCTGTTGCAAAATGAAGTTCTGATGGGCCATGTCCCGATCGGTCATGAAGGTCCCGTTAGCCGGCGTATAGGCCCGTGGCGTGATGCAGTAGATCGGATCTTGCAATAGTGGGATCGCGATGAGTTGCTTGGGCACCGGCATCAGCGAAAACCCGATGTCGATTGTCCCCACCCGTACCTGCTCTGCGACCTCATTAAAGCTAGCTTGAACCAAGGACACATCGATCTTCGGATATTGCTTTCTGAAGGCCATGATGATCTCAGGTAGCCAATTGTTGGACACCGATGAAAAGGCTCCGATCCGGATCCGTCCGGTGTTGATACCATTGATATTGTCTGCAATCTGCACCAGTTGGTCTTCGAGGTTGAGAATCGATTGGATGGTGGGCAAAATGGCGTTGCCATCCGGTGTCAGCTCCACGCCGGTACGGTTGCGGATAAACAATGGAAAGCCCAGATCGGATTCGAGTTGCGAGATGCTGTGAGAAACGGCACTAGGTGTGACGTTTAACTCTGCCGCCGCCTGCATGAACGTCCCTTTTTCGACAACCGCACTAAAAACTTCATAGCTAAAATTACTCATAATGCCCTCCTGAACTGCGCCTTGGCTCATTGTTGAGAATTGTTCATGTAAGTTTGAACAAGTTGAATTTTACTTCATCATAGGATCTCGGTATGATGAAGTCAAGTTAATTCATGAAAGGAAGAGGTCACGATGGAATTCGCACAACGCAATAACCATAATGCAGCAACAGGATTAGAGGCACTGTTTGCCGCCAGCACTCCGGATGTGATCTCTTTTGCCGGTGGGTATCCAGATCGTAGCCTGTTTCCTAAACGCGAACTGAATGCGGCTTTTGCCAACAGCTTTGCCTCTGACGACACCGAATTGCTCCAATACACCTCCGCCGCTGGCTACCGCCCGCTACGCGAGAAGCTCGCTAAGCGGATGCAGGGCAACGATATCGACGCTTCGGCTGACGATATCTTGCTGACGCAAGGTGCCCAACAAGGCATCGATCTCACTGCCCGCTTGTTATTGAACCCAGGCGATGGCTTAGTCGTTGAAGGCCCAACTTATGTGGGCGCCTTGGCGGCTTTTGACGCCTATCAGCCGACTTATTACACCGTGCCAATGGAAGCAGACGGTATGGATCTCCACGCCCTACAGAAGGTCTTAATGACCCATCACGTGAAAATGATCTACACGATCCCAGATTTTCAAAATCCGACTGGTACCGTCATGTCTTTGGCCAAGCGCAAGGCGCTTGTCGCTTTGGCGAACCAATACGATGTCGTGATCCTTGAAGACGGGCCTTACCGCGACCTGCGCTACACTGGCGAAAGTCTGCCACCACTGCGTCATTTTGACACCCAAGGCCGGGTAATCTTTCTTGGTAGCTTCTCCAAGATCCTCGCGCCTAGCCTACGCCTCGGCTGGGTGAATGCTAGCCCTGCCCTTTTACGCCCGCTAATGTCACTCAAAGGCGGCGTCGATGTCGAATCCAGCAACCTGATGATGCACGGGATCGACAATTACCTCGAACACAACGACCTTGATGCTCACATCGAGACGATTCGCGCCTGCTATCGTGAGAAGAAGAACTTGATGGTGAAGACGCTACGCCAATATCTCCCTAATGGTTGTTCGATCAACGACCCAGAAGGCGGCTTCTTCTTGTGGCTGCGCCTACCAGAAGGCTTCGACGCTGAAGCCTTCATGAACGATACGTTGTTACCTGAAGCAAACGTCTCTTTTGTCCCTGCCAGCATCATGGTTCCCGATCACACGATGACCAACGGTGCCCGCTTGAACTTCACTGGCGCTTCCTTAACGGCGATCAAAGCCGGCGCTCGTGCGCTCGGGCTGGCGTTGCAAACCGAGTTGAAACAGTCCGCAGTTAAATAGCATCACGTAAGAAGCACCGCCAGCACTCAGTATTTGAGGGTGTTGGCGGTGTTTTTTGGATAGACGATTATTTCAATACGCGAACGCCAAAGCTTGGCATGAAGTAATTCGAAATTGTCGCAACCTTCACGTTTTCTCCAGGTTCTGGCGCGGCAATGTACTGGTTATTACCGATATACAAGGCATCATGATATGAAGCACCGGCACTCCCCCAGAACAAGATATCGCCTGGCTTGAGATTGCTTAGTGAAACCCTAGTCCCTGCAGACTCCTGAGCGACCGTGTAGCCACCGATGTTCACCCCAGCACCGTGCAAGAAGACGTAGTACATCAAGCCCGAGCAGTCAAAACTGTTTGGCCCTTTTGCGCCCCAAACGTATGGCTTACCAATTTCAGTTTTAGCCAATGCGATCACCGCGTTGACCTTGGCGTTGGCAGTGGTGCCGGTCGTCGTGGTGGCGCCATTGGTGCTACCACTGCCGGTGTAAACCGAAGCCCCTGCAGAAGCCACCCACGCGTTGGCCCCGATCTGATACCATGTGTACCCGTTGGCCGTTGTGGTGGCGCTGTAACTGTAGATGCTGCCCACCGCAAGACGCCCAGTGACGCTATAACCGGTGCCGGCACCGCTACGCTGGTTAGACGCGTAGTTGATCCGCACCTTGCCGCTGGCCGTCGTCGGTGTGCTGGTTGCAGGTGTCGTGCTGGCGTTTGTGACCGCCGCGCCTGCTGAAGCCACCCACTTGTTCGTGCCAATCTTATACCATGTATAGCCGTTGGCCGTCGCGGTCGCCGTATAGCTATACACTTGCCCTACCGCGAGCTTACCGGTAATGCCGTAGCTAGTCCCGGCGCCGCTGCGCTGATTGGAAGTATATTTGATCTGCACCTTGCCAGTTGCGGACGTAGTGGTCGTAGCGCCGTTGGTAACCGTCGCCCCTGCAGAAGCGACCCAACGATTGGCCCCGATCTGATACCACGTGTACCCGTTGGCCGTTGCGGTTTGGCTGTATGTATACGTCGCCCCAACACTCAGTCCGCCAACGATTTTGGCGCTGGTGCTGGGTCCTTGCCGCAAGTTGGACGCATAGTTGATTGTAACAGTGCTACTAGCAGCCACTTGCTTTGCCTGTCCCTGAGCAAAAAGAACGCCAGCAAAAACTGCGGTGCTGGCTAATAATGACGCTTTAATTCGACTAGTTTTCACGAAACTACCCCCATCATTCAATAACGTTTGACAACAATTAAAAATCACATGTTCAAATTGAACACATTCAGTATATCAAGGCAATATTGCGCCACTATGTCTAAATTACGACATCAGCAAGACACATCCCGGTGTGCACGGCCATATTGCAACCATTAAAATGACAAGTATGACAGATTAAAATAATATCAGTCTGCAAGTTAATGCCACACAAAAACGAGCCTCTCGATCCGATTGCGAATCAAGAGGCTCGTTAGTGATAACTGATTAACGGTGGATGTACGTGAAATTGCTTGCACCGCTAACGGTTTGGGTGTTAGGACCACCCGGGTTGGAGAAGCCTGTACCGCCTTGTTGAACGGTGATCGTGTTGCCACTGACACCGACAACATAAGCCACATGGCCGTAACCTGGTGCTGCCGTCCAGCCGCCAAAGTTTTGACCACCGGCAACAACAACAATCGACCCAACAGATGGCGTGCGGTTAACGGTGAAGCCTTCAGCCGCAGCGCTTGAACCCCATTGACCGCCGTTACCCCAGTGGTTGCCAGCCCATGGCGCAACCGACTTCACATACCAGGTGCATTGACCCCAAGCATAAGCGTTGCCAGCGGCATCACTAGACGTCTTGGACCCATTGCTGGTTGCAGTCGTCGTTGTTGCTTGGCTCGTCGTGTTCGAAGCGTTGCTGGTTGCAGGAGAGCTATAGTTAGCGCTAGCGTTACTCTGACTAGCAGTTGTGGTCTTTGCCGGCGTGGTGGTCGTTGTTGCGGCGTTACCATAATATGGTGTTGCACCGGCAACCCAAGCGTTAGCACCGACCTTGTACCAAGTGTAGCCGTTCGCCGTTGCTGTGGCCGTGTAAGAACGGACGGAGCCTGCAGGCAATGTCCCAGCAACGCCGTAGCTGGTACCAGCACCGCTACGCAGGTTGGAAGCAACGTTGGTCTTCACGCGACCACTTGCGGCAGTAGTCGTCGCTTGAGCGGCTGGTGCGGCCGTAGTTGTGGCAGCCTGAGTGGCTGGCGCTTTAGTCGTTGCTACGCTAGCAGTGGTAGTTGTTGCTTGGCTGACCGGTTGACTAGCTTGCGTGCTTGCTGTAGCCGCGGGAGTGGCGGTCTTAGCAGCCACCGGTGCCTGAGCGGTGGTAGCTTGGGTAGCGGCAGTAGTTGTCGCTTGAGCGGCTGGTGCAGCCGTTGTCGTGGCAACAGTTGTCTGACCGTTAGTATATTCAGAAGCACCAGCGGAAGCAATCCAAGCGTTCGTCCCAACCTTATACCAGGTGTAGCCGTTGGCCTTTTGGGTTTCGGTGAAAGTCAGTACTTGGCCTGGGTAAAAGCTGCCAACAATCTTATGACCGGTACTTGGGCCGACGCGCTTGTTGGCCGCATAGTTGACCTTTACTTGGCCGCTCACAGCGGTGGCGCCAGCATTAGCAACCCACTGGTTATCACCGATTTCATACCAGGTATAGCCGCTGGCTTGTTCGGTTTTATCGTAAGTATAGCTGGAGCCGACGCTCAAGCCACCGATGATCTTAGCATCAGTTCCAGCCTTCTGGCGCAGGTTAGATGAATAGTCGACGCGCAGTTTGCTGCTGGCAGAGACGTTTTTGGATTGGCCCTGGGCAACCAAAACTCCGGCGAAGACCGCGGTACTGGTTAATAGGGATGCGGTTAATTTACTGATTTTCACGTGAATTTCCTCCTGGCGTGGCACTCGTTAACATAGATAACAACGATTCTTGGTTGATCACACAATATTCATCTGGTAATCACCTTTTGATAACTTGAGTTTAACAGGTGAAGTTTACGTGAACGTTACTTGAAAAGAACAATCAAGATACATATTGAAATTTAATAACAATCCTTAAACCGGTGAACCAACCTCAAATCAGGGTGGGATAACAGGCCTGGCGTGGGTTCGGCCGCTTCTAGCAACATTCACAACAACAAAAGGGGCGAGCCGGAACGGCTTACCCCTTCGAAAACTTATTCAAGATAGCCAATCACCATCGCCACAAGCAAGATGATCAACACGATCGTTGTGATGCCGGCATACAGTCGGTCTTTTTCCTTGATAAACGCGTAGATCGAAACCACGACCCGCAATACAGGGGTCAAAATCAGCAAGAATATTCCGAGCATCATCACCGCATACGGGCGCAGATGCACCACGCCTTGCAAAATGGTGCTAACGCTGTGCGGATGCACGCCAGTAGCATAGCCGGTATTGCCGGTAATCAATAAAGTAGCCAAGCCGATGATTAACACAGCCGCGGCAATCAAGACCCCGATCTGCATGATCTTCCCAATGATTTTCTCGATGTCATCGATTTCCTTGCGCATTTCGTCTGACATCAGATCGTCACCCCGAATCCTTTAAGCAACATCTGCACGCTCATATAACCGATCACCGGAATAAAGATCAACCGCAACACCTTCGTTGGCATCACCTGCATCAACCGCGTCCCAATGGTAGCGCCAACCAAGATCCCGATGGCCAGCGGCGCGGCAATCTGTGGTTGCAGTGAGCCATTGAAGAAATACACCGTCGCACTGGCCGCTCCGGTGACTCCCATCATCAGGTTCGAGGTCGCCGTGGAAGGCTTCAAAGGCATCTTCATGATGGAATCCATCGCCAACACCTTGAACGCCCCAGAACCGATGCCTAACAAGCCGCTGGCCAGCCCCGCACCAAACATCATCGCGAACCCACCGGAGACGTTGGTGACTTTGTATTCGACTTCTTGCATCGTGTTTTTATCGTAATACGCACCGTTCAGCCGCAATTTTTTTGCTAACGGATCTGGCTTGGCGTCGCGAAGCTTCTCGCCTTTGCCGATCAGCTTGCGCACCATGTTATAGGTTGAAAACAGCAACAACGCCCCGAATAGCACGTACAAAAATTGACCAGAAACCAAGCCGGTAATCACCGCACCTAGCACCGCACCAACGGTCGTGGCAATTTCTAAAAACATCGCCACCCGCAGATTAAGCATCTCGTCTTTGAGATACGCGATCGTCGCCCCAGAACTCGTGGCGATCACTGCAATGATCGACGCAGCGATCGCATACCGGATCGGCAGTCCCATGATCAAGGTAACCACCGGGGTAACGATGATGCCACCGCCTAACCCCAACAGCGCGCCCATGACACCGGCCAACATGCCAACGCCGATCAGCATGATGGCCTGAACCATCATGCCTTGGCTGCCCCTTTGGTCGTCTTGGCCGCCGGCTTGCGGGTCGTTTTTCGAGTCGCCGGCTTCTTCTTGGCGGCAGTCTTACGCGTCGTCGTACGCTTGGTGGTCTTCTTAGTCGTTGCCCGTTTTGCTGCCGGCTTCTTAGCCGCCGGTTTTGCCGGTTCAGGTTTCGGCTTAACCGCGTTTTCCGCAATCAGTGCCAGCTTTTCTTGGCCGGCGGCGATGATTGCGGCCTGCTGGGCACCTTTGGCCTTCGAATAATCATCGAGCGTCGCGACCTCATCGATACGTAGCCCCGAGGCGTTAACATGCTCGGAAATCACGATCAGGTACAATCGCAATGGCACCATTTCTTCTGGTTCCAAGAAATTGATGATCTTCTTGGCATCAGCGAATGGCAGGTTGACGATGCCGGTTTCCAGGCGGATAATGGTCGGTTCCTTGCTCGTGATCGTCAGCTGTGCCTGGATCAGCTTCCCGGCGTCAAGCGCCGCATCGACCGCCGCAAACACAGGTGCAAGCGCCGTATCCAAGCCGCTTTTGGCGATTGCCTCAGGCGTTGCCTCTTGGTCGAACGTCGTGTAGTTGCCGTCCATGACCGCGTCTTGGAAGGCCTTGGTATTGATCTGCATGTGATATATGCCTCTTTTCAGAAATTCATGACATGGCCCATGATAGCGTACTTAGGGCGAACGGTTCAACTTTTTTAGAAGCTCTACTATAATTAACGACAAAAGGAGGGGAGCTTTTGGCTACTAACCGCATCGGGGTGCGTGAGTTCGTTGAGTTCACAGTCCGCACTGGCGACCTCAACCCCATCACCACCAATTCGAACAACACCGCCTTGATCGGTGCCAAGATCCACCGCCGCCTGCAGTCGGCTTACGACGACACCTATGCCAAAGAAGTCTACTTGCAACAGCGCGTGCAGGTCAACAATCAAGATTATGTCATCGACGGGCGCGCCGACGGAGTGCAAACCACTACAGATGGCGTGGTCGTCGAAGAGATCAAGACCTCTGCACGCTCGTGGGATCAGCTCACTCAAAACACCAAAGACCGCTACTGGGCACAGGCGCGCGTTTACGGCCATTTTCTGTGTGTTGATCGCGATCTCGATGCCATCACGCTCGACTTAGTCTACTACCAAACCAGCAACGACGCTGTCACCCGCTTTTCCGAGACACATTCCGCAGAAGAGTTAAGCGTGATGTTTGACGATCTGCTGAGTGAATTTGGCGACTGGTTGAAAATGCGCAGCGACATTATTACCCAGCGTGATGCAAGCATCGCCACGCTCGAGTTTCCTTTTACCGCCTACCGCCAAGGCCAACGCGAGCTGGCCGCCGCCGCTTACCGCACCATCGCCAACGCGACGCGGCTGTTTGTCGAAGCACCGACAGGAACCGGCAAAACGATCTCAACACTGTTCCCCACCATCAAGGCAATGGGCGCAGGTTTGATCCAGCGGTGTTTTTATCTCACCGCCAAACAAAGCACCCGTCACGTCGCGGAAAACGCGATGGCGTTATTGGAAACGCACGGTCTCCACGCCAAAAGCATCACGCTGACGGCCAAAGACACCATCACCTTCGACGACGAGCCCGACGATCCCAGCCGCAATCCTTACATGATCGGCTACTACGATCGGCTCAAGCCCGCCTTAAAAGAAATGTTTGCCAACGAAGACGCCTTGACCCGCAAGACGATCGAGCTCTACGCCAAAAAGCATACGTTGGATCCTTTTGAATTCTCGCTGGATGCCAGCTTGTTTTGTGATGTCATCATCTGTGACTACAACTACGTGTTCGATCCTGCCGTTTACCTGCAACGCTTCTTTGCCGAGGCCGACGACGCCAACTTCTTTTTGATCGACGAGGCGCACAACTTGGTCTCGCGGGCACGCGACATGTACTCTGCTGAGATCGACGATGCCGCCTTCACCCAGTTAAAAATCGCACTTGCGCCGTTCAAAGGCAAAGGCTTGCCGGCAATCAAAGGCAACCTCACCAAGCTGATCACTGCCTTTGACGTCGTCCGTTTGGGCATGGACAATCAGCGCGAGGTATTTCAAGCCGCGCCGGTCGAGGCGTTCGTTGAGGCCTTAAACCAGCTCAGTGCCAGCATCCACGACTGGCTGACGGGGGATCTGCGTACCGATCAACAAAACGTCGTCGATTTGTTACTTCCGGTTTACTTCGTCTGTCTCGGCTTCTTGCGCATCTACGACTTTTACAACGACTGCTTCCAGACCAAATTTACCGCGACGCCTGACCACCTCGTCATCAAAGAAATTTGCTTGGATCCCAGCGCCTTCATCAGCGACTCACTGGATAAAGGCCGTGGGGCCGTACTGTTTTCCGCGACGCTATCGCCACTGCCGTATTATCAAGACGTGTTGGGTGGGGCCGAAGAGAGCCTGGCTTACCGCCTGCCATCCCCGTTTCCGCCAGAACACCAAGCCGTCATCGTCACCGGCAACATCCAAACCACCTATCGCATGCGCCAACGAAGCCTGCCTGAAGTGGTCGCCAGCCTGACCGTGATGGTGCAAGCCCAGCCTGGCCACTACCTCGTATTTTTGCCGTCATACGCCTATTTGGACATGGTTGCTTCCGCCTTTGCCGCCGCCCAGCCTGACATCGATGTCATCCGCCAAACTGCGCAGATGGATGCAGAAGCCCGCGCCCAGTTTTTGGACCGTTATCGCGAAGACCCGACGCCTTGCATTGGCTTTGCCGTTTTGGGTGGCATCTTCAGCGAAGGCATCGATCTTAAAGGCACGCAATTGATCGGGGTGGCGATCATTTCCGTCGGCTTGCCTGGTCTCAATTCCGAAACTGATCAGCTGAAAGCCTACTTCGACCGGATCAACGGCAACGGCTTCGCTTACGCCTATCAGCTCCCCGGGTTCAACAACGTCTTACAAGCGGGTGGCCGAGTGATTCGTGGCAACCACGACCGCGGGGTGATCATGCTGCTAGACGCCAGATTCTGCCGTCCTGATTACGCGACGCTGTTTCCGCCACACTGGGCCCATGCGCAGGTCACCTATGACTTAGACCAGCTCGCCACCAAGCTCACCGCCTTTTGGAGCGATGTGAAAGGAAATTCTGATGAAAACCCCGCTGACACTTGATCTTGAAAAAACGCTTTACGCCTATTGGGAAGAACAAGGCGCTACGGCCGTCGAAGAGGTCACGATGCCCGACGACGCCGGGATCGTCGACACGCTGGTACGCCAAAACGACGGCACCTGGCGCTGCTTCGAGCTCAAAGTCACCAAGGCCGATTTTCACTCCAGCGCCAAGCTCAGCTTTATCGGCAATTACAACTACTTCGTCTTGCCGGCGATGCTTTACCCCAAAATCAAAGCCGAAATTCCAGCCAACATCGGGGTCTTCACCTATCGCGCCTTTGATCCCAAGGCCATCGCCGCCAGCAGCGAACCGCCAGCAACACCAGGCTTGCTGACCATCGTCAAACCCGCCAGCTATCAGGCACTGCAGGTCGATGACGCGGCGCTAACGACCCGCTTCATCGCCAGCCTCAACCGTGAAGTCAATAAGGCCAAGCGCGTCGAGCGCGGCCTGAGCGCCTTCAGCAACGACCAACTGATGCGAGAACTTCGCCGGCGTAGCACTGATTACGCCGTGTACGATCCCGAGGCCAATCTCTACGACCAGTTCGAAGCCCAGCTACACAGCGATACCATCGCCACCTTACAAGAAGAAGTCGACGCGCTGACGGCAGAGCTGGCCATCGCCAAACTGGAGGCGCCATGATAGATTATTATCCGCTGATTCGAGGACGCCAATACGACCTATTGGCGCTGCAGGCCAGTCTACCAGAGCTCAGCCCGCACATCTTGCCAATTATCGAACCGGTCAAAGACATCGCTGCGTTGCCGCGCACGGTCAACGCGTTTGCCAAGGCCAACCACCCGCTATACCTCATCGCCAATCCCCAGGTCGGCCAATACGGCTTGCTGGCGGCGCCTAAACACGCCTTGCCCAGTCCATTGCCTGAACCAGTCGCAACCGCACGCTACTTCGATCCTTACCCAGCAGCCCTCACCATCGCACAGACCAAAACCCAAGTGCAGTTACTTTCGCCGGCACAGCTGGCCTTAGTCTCAAACACCGCGCGCGTGCGTGCCGTTCAGCACACCCAAGCAGTTTATCTGGAAGACCACTATCCGACACGAGAGCGCACCGAAGACTATTACCACATCCAAGACGAGCTCTACCAATACCCGTTGGCTACCCTGCCAGGGATAGGCTTTGCCGATTACCCGCTGAGCACCCGCCATTATTCAGAAACCGGCTATCCGCAACGCGCGATTGCCTTACACTTGTTGTATGCCCGCGACAAAATGTTGTGGGTGCACCACTTCGTCTCGGTGAACAACCAAGACTTCCGCGACCCGGCCACCAAATTTTTCGAAGCTCTCAGCCCTGTCACCGCCTGGTTGAAAACTCAGCCCCAAGCGGCGACGCCCGCGTTAACGAAGTTGTTGGCCTTGGATCATTTTCCAGGACTAGGCACCGTCCGCAAGTTGCAACTGATGCATTGGTTGACGATCGTCGGCCGCTGGCTAGACACACAAAAAGCCCGCTCATGATGAGCAGGCTTTTTGTGTGTCTCAGATTACAGCACGCGTACCCCAAAGGATGGCATGAAGTAGCTTGAAATTGATGAAATCTTGACGCTTTCACCAGGTTGCGGTGCAGCGATGTACTGGTTGCCACCGAGGTAAATGGCAACGTGGTATGTTGAGCCACGGCTACCCCAGAAGACCAGATCCCCAACTTGGAGATTGGCAAGAGATACCACAGTACCAGCGTTTTCTTGCGCGCCAGTATAGCCACCGATCTCCTTGTTAGCCCCGTTTAAGTATGCGTAATGGGTCAAACCGGAGCAATCGAAGCTGCTAGGGCCCTTGCCGCCCCAAACATAAGGCTTACCAAGTTGCGCCTTGGCCACGCTGATCACTGCCGCGATCCGTGCTGCACGAGACCCGTTAGCACTAGCAGCAGTCGTTTGCTTCACCGTGTTGACTGGCGTTGCAGTGCTTGCTTGGGTGCTAGTTTGCGCCTGAGTATTGGTTTGCGTTGCTTGGGTCGTGCTTGCAGTGTTCGCACTCGCTTGGGTATTGGTCGTAGCAGGTGTGCTACTTTGCGTCGTTGGGGCAGGCGTTGCGGCCTTGGCTGGCGTCGTGGCTACTGGTGTGGCGGTTGTTTGCGTGGTAGCCGCTGCCTTTGCAGCGCTACTGTTAGCTTTGCCTTGGGCACCGAAGAAGCGGGCAGACACGTAGTTGCCATCACTCAGCTGGTACCAAGTCTCACCGTTGGCTGTGGTCGTCCCGACAGCTGTTACCGTCGTGCCAGAAGTCAGGTACTTGCCTGCAGTCTGGGTATAGCCGGCAGATTTCCATTCAGTGACAACACTGTCAGTGTAGGTGACGGTGAGGGACTGGCTAGCCGTTGCGGTTGTTGGACTTGCCTTAGGCGTTGCAGTCGACTGTGTCGTGGCCGCGACCTTAGGCGTTGCCGCTGCAGGCGTTGTTGCCGCCGTAGCAGGAGCTGAGGCCTTCGCAGCAGGCGTCGCAGTGGTAGTAGGCGTTGTGGCTTTTGCAGCAGGAGCAGCGGTTGTGCTGGTGCTTGCCGCAGCCGTTGCGTTAGCTGCGGTTGACGCCGTATCTTCTGCAGTAGCACCAGTGCTGGTGTTGGTCGTATCAGCAGGCGTTGCCGTTGTCGCAGGGGCCGGAGTGGCAGTCTTAACAGTTGCCGTCGTTGCCGTCTTGGTTGCGGTAGCTGCGGCAGCAGTCGCTTCTGCGCTACCAGCCTTGGCTGCAAAGCGGGCAGGCACATAGCCACCGTCGCTCAACTTGTACCAAGTTTCACCGTTAGCCTGAACCGTCGCCACAGCCGTCAAGTTGCTGTCAGTCGTCAGATATTTGCCGGAAGCGCTGGTATAGTTAGTTCCGTTCCAAATCGTAACGGCACCTTCTGTGTAAGTTGCTTGAACAGCAAACGTATCTGCGGTAGTCGCGGTGGCCTTGGCCGTCGCGGCGTTAGCCGTACTAGTCGCTTCAGGCGTTGTGCCTTGGACCTGGAGGTAGATTTCTGGAATCCATTCACCGGCACCAATCTTGTACCAAGTCGTCCCATTGATGGTCTTTTGACCAAGGATGGCAATGGACTGATCTTTCACCACGTAACGCTTAACCGACTTGAACGCCGGCGTTTGCCAGACGGTTGTTGCCCCATCAGCATAGGTGACTGTCCCTGTCGCTGCGCTGACTTGGTTAGGCGCCACTGCTAGAGTGGCCGCCCCTGCAACCCCTGCCAGGCCAGCGGCAATCGCTAATGCCTTCGTTGACTCTGTCATCTAAATTCCTCCAATCGAAATTAACATCGCTTTTTAATAGCTTTAGTTTTTCTTAAATAGATAATTTTAGAATAGCACCTTTAGCGCTAATACACACGCGAATACGCGTTCGCGTCACGGCGAAAGCGCATTAAAAAAGCCGCCAACTCGGGCTTAAGACCGAGTGGTGGCCAAATGTTACAATCCTTTTACAGTTGCTAATGCAAGCGTGATCATATCATCAAAACTCGTCTGGCGTTCCTGAGCTGTTGTTTCTTCGCCTGACACAAGATGATTGGACACCGTCAAAATGGCTAAAGCGCGCCGTTGATACTTGGCCGCTAGCAGATACAACGCCGGGGTCTCCATTTCTGTGGCAAGTACCCCATACTTGATCAGCTTGTGGCGATCCATCTCATCATTATAGAAGCGATCTTCACCCAAGATGTTGCCAACGCGCGTCTGGAGTCCTCTTGCCTGGGCCTCATGGAAAGCCCGATCGAGCAAGCCAAAATCCGCCAGCGGCGCAAAATACATCCCCGCCCCAAACGTGTTTAAGATGATGCTCGAATCTGTCGTCGACCCTTGCGCAAGCAATACGTCACGTACATGCACAGAAGCGCTCAAACCGCCAGCCGTACCGACGCGAATCAACACTTGAACGCCGTAATCCACCATCAATTCTGTCGCATAGATGCTCATCGACGGAATCCCCATGCCAGTAGCTTGCACTGACACCCGCGTACCTGCATACGTCCCTGTGTAGCCGTAGGCGTTGCGGACGGTGTTATAGCGCACTGGGTCTTTTAAATAGGTCTCAGCGATATACTGTGCTCGCAACGGATCGCCTGGCAACAACACGATCGGCGCGATCGCGCCAGTTGGGGCATCGATATGTGTACTCATAGCTGCCTCCTTTTAGCGTAACAAATCCAAAAACGAGTGCCCGACACCGTTATCTGCCACGTTGAAGTTGGCCAGCACGGTCGCGCCAAGATCCGCCAGCGGCGAACGGACGCCCAGATCGCCACCGCCAGCCAGTGACTTGCTGTAAGCAATCAACGGCACGTATTCGCGCGTGTGGTCTGTCCCGGTGAAGCTGGGATCGTTGCCGTGATCAGAGGTAATCATCAACAGGTCAGACGGCTTCAGCACCGTCAGCAACTCTCCCAGCCGTGCATCGAACGCCATCAACGCGTCGCCGTCACCTTGAGGGTTGCGCCGGTGGCCGTACATGGCATCGAAATCAACGAGGTTGGTGAAAATAAAGCCAGGTCGATCGCTGTCTACCGCCGCGATCGTCTGCGTCATGCCGTCATCATTGCTGGTCGTGTGCACCCCGTCGCTCAACCCGACGCCCGAGAAAATGTCATTGATCTTGCCGATTCCGTAAGTCGCCACGCCGGCTTCTTGCAAGCGATCCAGATCAGTTGGTGCCGTCGGGCGCAGCGTGTAATCGTGGCGATCGCTCGTGCGCGTGAACGTGGCTGCACTGGTGCCGACATAAGGCCGGGCGATGATCCGACCGATACGATAATCATCGATCGTAATGCTACGCGCGAACTCACAGATCCGATAAAGTTCTTCAAGCGGGATGACGGCTGTGTTCGCAGCGATCTGAAGCACCGAGTCGCCTGAGGTATACACGATCAGATCACCGGTTTTGAGCTGTTGTTCGCCGTATTCTGCAATCACCTCGGTACCGGAATAAGGCTTGTTCACGATCACCTTGCGACCAGAGAACTGCTCGATCTGCTTGATCAGCGCATCCGGAAAGCCTGCTGGAAAATAACCCAGCGGCTCCGTCACCGGTAAACCCATCATTTCCCAGTGGCCGTCCATGGAATCTTTGCCAGCAGAGATCTCAGCCATTTTTCCAAAATACCCTTGCGGCTTCAGCACCGGCCCGACACCAAGGATCGGCCGTGAGCGCGTGATATTGCCCAACCCTAACCGCTGCCAGTTTGGCAGATACAGATCGCCATCGAAAAAGTCTCCGATATGGCCTAGTGTATCTGCGCCTACATCGTGAAACGCCTTGGCGTCTGGCGCTTCGCCGATCCCAATCGAATCGGTAACAATGACGATCACACGTTCAAATTTCGTCATGCTAATCCTGCCTCCTTAAGAATTGTGACCCCTGCGCTGGCGCCGATACGATCCGCACCGGCATCGATCAACGCCTGCGCCTGTTGATAGGTATGGATGCCCCCTGCGGCTTTGACGCCCAGCCGCGTTCCCACCGCCTGCTTCATCAGCACGACGTCATGGACCGTGGCCCCACCGCTAGCAAAGCCTGTCGAGGTTTTAACAAAATCTGCATCTGCCGCTTCACTCAAGACACACGCGCGCGTCTTTTCTTCATCTGACAGCAGGCCGGCTTCGATGATGACCTTCAACAAGCCGCCTTTGGCATGGGTCGCCGCCGCAATCGCCTGAATGTCTGCTCGCACCTGGTCATCGTGGTGGGCCTTGAGCTCACCAATATTCAACACCATATCGATTTCGCGGGCGCCTTCGTCCAAGGCGTGGTTGGTTTCAGCCACCTTCACCAACGTGGTGTTCGCCCCCAACGGGAAGCCAACTACCGTGCACACTTTCACCCCACTGCCTGCCAAGGCCGCGGCGGCGCGAGGGACCCAATACGGATTCACACACACCGAGGCGAACGCATAGCGTTTGGCCTCTGCCAACACAACATCGATTTGATCTTGGGTCGCGTCAGGTTTTAACAAGGTATGATCAATATACTTGGCTAATGGCTTCATTGGAATCGCTCCCTTTCGTTCTCATTATCCCTATCTTACCATTTTGCCCCTTAAAAGTGGCGGCGGCTATCTTCCTACAACGATTGCAAAACGCAAACGTCGGTGCCACACGACCTGGGTCATGTCACACCGACGCTTAATTTCTATTGATATTGTTTTACCACAGGCGTAGCCAAGGCCTCGTCGATGTGGGCGGGTTCAAGCTCGTCTAAGCACTTGATGCCAAACGGCTGATAGCGCTCGGCCAGGTCGATCAGTGGCTGGATATCTTGTTCACCAGCACCCGGGATCACGGTTTTGACCAGGCGGGCGGCACCAGGCGTCCATTGATAGTCCTTGATGTGGACCGCAACGATTTGATCCGCAAAGCGATCGAACGCTTCTTGCAAGATCCCGACAACGTCATGGTGCTCAGGTTGCAAGAGGTTGACCGGATCGATGATGAGTTTCAGCGCGGGATCGTTGTCAAAATGCTTCAGCAACGCTGCGGTTTTATCCAGCGAATACAGCGGATGGTTGACCCCAGGTTCCAAGGCCAGCATCGTCCCTGCCGCATGCGCCGCAGGCAACACCTTGGTGACGGCTTCAAGTAGCGCTTCAAAAGGCTCGGCAGCGAAATTTTTCTCCGTGTATGGGAAGCCGGCGACGACACTGCCGGTTTCGGTCGCCACGATACGCGTGCCGAATGCTGGCGCGTAGCGCAGATACCGCTGCAAGCGGGCCAAGGCCGCCTGTTGCGCGGTGGCATCTGGGTCGATCATGTTCACATAGCAACTTAAGATGCCCACTTCGACATCTCGGTCGGCAAAGATCCGGCGCACATAGTTGCCTAACCCTTGGCTGATCTTGTTGCCATGGTCGCTCACGGTTGGCAGCGACAGCGGCAAGGCAAACTGTAGCGTATGAATGCCGCGCTGTTCAGCGGCCTGGGCGATGCCTTCAATATCATCTTGGACAGGCAGATCATGTCCTCGAAAACCAAAATCACGTCTCACGATGGTTCCTCCTCGTTTTTTGCTTCTGGAATCAAAAAAGCGGTGCGGCTTTCGCCACACCGCCAATTTGTTACAGCTGGCGACTAGACTTGATCGAGTCTAACGCTTGGGCTAACAAGCTGTAATCCAACCCTGAATTAGCTTCAAACTGATGTGTTTCCAGCTTGTTGAACTCTTGCGCCAAGAAGTAGGCGCTTAAGTACCGCTTCAAGACTTGCTTGGAAGCCTTGAGGTCGTCTTCTTCAGTCGGACGATACAAGTTAACTACAGAATAAGCGAACTTCTCTGGATCGAGTTGCACTTCTTCTTTTTTGGCCATAGAACTCACTCCCTCATCTTGTTATCGACACAACGGACTACTTCATTTCTTCAGCACGACGCTTAGCTAATTCAGCGTCAACATAGTCGATCTTCTTCTTAGACAGAGGGTAGAAGAGGATCAAAGTCAGCATCCCAAGCAACATGCACCCTGCAGGGATCAAGTTACCTAACATGTAGATCCGCTGGATAACGGCAGCAGACTGTTGGGCACCACCGGTTGTGGAAGAAACATAACCGATCGCAGAAAGCATGAAGCCGCCAAGACCACCGCCGACAGCCTGCGCGCACTTACGGGCAAATGAGTTAACCCCGTACACAGTACCGTCTTCACGGAAACCGGTCAAGTATTGGTGATAGTCGATAACATCGGTGATGAACGCCCAAACCATCAGGTTGAACATCCCAGAACCAAGGGTAGCTAAGAACAACAGGACCAAGTAGATCCAAGGGTTGGTGATGTGCAGGAAGTACATCAGCAAGTACATTGCAGTCCCGAAGGCCAAGCAAGCGATAGAAGCTTCCTTTTTACCAAAGTTCTTAATCAACTTAGTTGCAAATGGTGCCAGGACAACAACAGTCCCATAAGTAAACAGTAACGCGATAGACAAAGCTTGTTTGTTCTTGAAGTAATCGGTGAACATGTATGTGGCTAAGGTCCCGGACAGGTTCTGGTTGATAACCAAGAAGAAGTCGGCGAACACGAGGGCCATCAATGCACGGTTGGTGAACAGGCCTTTGATCAGTTGCTTAGCAGAAACTTTTTCGGTCTTCTTGACCTGAACACGTTCGGTGGTCATCCGGTAGATGACGTTGTAGCAAACGAACGCGATGACCGCGCACATGATCGAAACCATGAAGAAGCGGTTAGCAGAAACGGTTTGTTGGCCAGCCGAATTTGTGGAGTAAACCAACAGCGGAATCATGAAACCAGTGGTCGCACCACCAATAGCGGAACCAACGGAACGCGACGTGGAGAGGCTGGCACGATGGTCAGGATCAGAAGAAATCGCAGAAGCCATAGAACCATAAGGGATGTTGATGCAAGAGTTCAAGATCCCATAAACCAGGTAAGTGATGAAGATGTAAACCACACGGTAACCCATGCTCCAGTCCTTAACGAATGGCAGGAACAAGATAACGGTGATGGCACAGAAAGGATACTTGACCCACTTGATCCAAGGACGGAAACGCCCGTTCTTGGTCAGTGGTGTGATATCGGCAATCCGGCCGACGGTGACATCAGCAAAGGCGTCGATGAACCGCGCGGATAGGAACAACATCCCGACAACCGCACCGGAAATCCCCAGCGCGTTGGTGTAATAAATGGTTAAGAAACTGTTGACTAACCCGAGGATGAAACAGTTACCTAAATCCCCGAAAGCATATCCGACCTTGTCGACCCAATTAAATGGATGGGCATTGGTCTTGACCATTTCCAGGCCAGCAGCAGTTTCTGCCGCAGATGATTCTTTGTCCTTCATAGCAAAGACACTCCTCTTTTTAGATTCAGTGCGTTGCCCAACAAGATAAAGCGATTCGATAATGTCAGGTTGCTTTGGACGCAGCACTGGGATTAAACACATAGTGAGCTAAGCGTTTACATATAATGGTAACAACGAGTTAACCCGCCTGGGTGCAAAGGCGATATGTCGCCTTCACACTGAGACGCGTTAACGTCGCGTCTTTAGTTCAAATTAATAGAATTCTTTGAGGTATTCGGTTAAGGCTAATTCGGCCATCGATTGCCCATAAGGCATTGATGAGCACTTGACCTGGTTGTAGAATTCCTTGGTCTCGCCCATCGGGGTCCCACCGGAAGTCCGAGCCAAGCCGCCGTCTTCATCGATGTTGTCGAACAACGCCTTGATGCCTTTGAGGGCAACGTCGCGATATGACGGATCGATGTAGTGATCGTGAACCGCCTTCAAGATCCCGTAAGTGAAGCCTGCAGTTGCAGAGCCTTCAAGGTAACTGGACGGATCGTCGATCAAGGTGTGCCACAAACCGGTCTTTTCATCTTGATACTTCTTCAAGGCATCGATTTGATATTGCAAGTTCATGATGACAAATTCCCGCAAGGCATCGCCTTTTGGCAGATCCCAAAGGTTGAGCAATTCTGGGAAGGCAATTGTGATCCAAGAGTTGCCACGACCCCAGAACGCCCCGGCGAAGTTATCCCGCCGCAGGAAGCTCCAGCCGTGATACCACAAGCCTGTCTTCTTGTCTTGTAAGAACTGAATATGTAAGAGGACTTGCTTCTTGGCTTCTTCGATGTATTCCGGCTTGTTCAGCGTCTTGCCAAGCTTGGTGAGCGTCAGCACACTCATCATCAAGGTGTCTGCCCACATTTCATCGGGGTTCAGATCACCATATGTGACGTGCTGGAAACCACCTTTTTCTGTCCGCGGCAGGCGATAGTACAACCAGTCGCCCCATGCTTGCAAGTGTGGCAGATAAGACTTATCCCCAGTTTCTTCATAGAGATAAGCCAGCGTCAGCATCTGCACCATCGTGTTGATGTTCTTTTCAACCGGCGCTTGTTGGAAATGACGGTCGAACCAATCTTTGATGGTGGCCAAAACTTCCGGCTTGCGGCTGAGTTGATAATACTTCATCATGCCGTACAGGCCGACACCTGAAGTCCATTCCCAGAAATCGAAGCTCTTGTTATCGATCAGTGAGCCATCGGCAACCTTCACGAAGAATTCACCGGTAGGATCGCTCAAGTGAATTTCGTTGTCGATCAGCAAATCGATTTTCGCTTCGACTTCGTCTTTTTTATACTGTGCCATTTGTTCACACACCTCAATCTTTCTACTGCTTCACAGAGAATCTGCAATCGCTTACAGATACTATTTAATAACTTTCTCACATGTATCGCAATGGCATTTTTCTATTTTATCGGGTCATATTCACAGGTTACCGGTTTAACTGTTGCTCTAATCGCATCCTTGTCTTTTTAACCAGCTGGCACTACTCAAATCGTCGTGCTAACAGCGGTATCAATCGATTTAGTTTAACCATTAACAGCACTTTACGTCAAATGAAAAGCCAGTCATTACTCGCATCGTGTCAAAATAATCTTACTTATAATTTGTTCCTATCTGACAAGAATGGTACGATGGATCTGCCCCAAATGGCAACGTTATCACTGAAAAATGAGGAGGTTTTCATCATGACAGTCTATCAAGTCACCGACTTTGGTGCTTCTCCGGATGGGGAACATTTAACCACTGCCGCCATCCAAGCGGCAGTCGATACTGCAAGCGCTTCTGGTTCGGTTGTTCACATTCCCGCAGGCACCTACTTGACCGGCGCCATTTTTTTGCATGATCACATGACCCTGGATTTCGCCCCCGGTGCTAAGCTGGTCGCAACCACCGACATCGACCAGTTTCCCGAGCGCTTCGCCCGTGTGGCAGGTGTAGAGATGAACTGGCCAACGGCGATCTTGAACCTGTTTGGACTCGACGACGTCACTATCCAAGGTCCCGGCGTCCTCGACGGGTCCGGGCCTTTTTGGTGGAACAAGTATTGGGGCGCAGACCAACACGGCGGCCTCCGCGCGGATTATGATGCCAAAGATCTGCGTTGGATCGCCGATTATGACATCAAACGTGTGCGGACGATTCTCGCGCAATCGTGCCACCACCTCCGCGTCGACGGCCTCACCTTGCAGCGCGCTGGCTTCTGGAACTTACAGCTCACCTATTGCGATGACGTCGAGGTCACCAATCTCACGATCAACCAAAGCAACGGACCCAGCACCGATGGTATTGATGTCGATTCCTCGACCCATGTCCATATCCATGACTGCACCCTTGCTTGCGGCGACGACTGTATCGCAATCAAATCCGGTCGTGATGGCGACGGCCTGCGCGTGAACAAGCCAACCGCTGATGTCGAAATCGATCACTGCCACATTTTGTCCGGTTATGGGGTGACGATTGGGAGTGAAGTCTCTGGATCGATTCGCCGCATCAATATCCACGACATGCAGTTTGACAATTCCGGCTGCGGTTTCCGGATGAAATCTGCCATCGATCGCGGCGGCATCATCGAAGACATCACCGTGTCCAATCTACATATGGTCAACGTGCAGTTCCCATTCTCCTGGCTGTTGACGTGGCACAACCAATACAACCACAAGACCATGGTCGATCTGGCCGACAAGCCGGCTTCCTGGAGCGCGGTCGCAGCCCAGATTCCAGAAGATCAGCGAATCACCCAGGTCCAAAATATCCATGTGCAAGACGTCGATGCCACCCTCACCCCAGATTACACGTGGCCGTCACGTGCCTTTGACCTCAAGGCCTTGCCGGAGAAGCCGATGAAAGACGTGACATTCGATCACGTCCGCATCCAAGCCCACGAATTCGGCCATATCGTTGCTGTCAACGGCTTGCAATTCAACGACGTCAACGTCTCCGTCTCCCAAGCCAACACCGCTGAAAACGACGATTACGACAATCGCTAATCATTAATCGCTGTCCGGCAGCGTAAGTGTGTAGTTGGCTGTAGACCAATCGCGGTCGGGTGCGGGTGAAAGTGACTCCAGCAGGCTTCAATCTGTCGTGGAGAGGGTGCTCGGCGGAGCTAACTTGGCCGTTCCGGCCAAGTGGATCTTCACCTGCGCCTTGCTGTAAGCGACAAGTCGCTAACAGCAATCTCACCACGTCAGTTTGACCTGCTTCCGTCACTTTCGCCCACACCCTAGATTCTACGTACCTGGATAATTTGATGTCATGGACAATCGGGCTAACTCGCTAATTACAACTAATCCATTTCTACTCTCTTGGAAATTGCCACTTCCGGCGATGACAGACGCTAACGTCAGGGTTTGGTGTGTGGAGACCCGAGATGGCTCAGGCGCGGCATTGTTGTTAGCGGCTTACCGCTTACAACAAAGGCGTCGAGGAAGATCCACTCAGGCTTTGCCTGAGTTAGCTTCTGAGCGCCTCGCACCGTTCCAGCCATCTCAAGGGCCGGAACACACCAAGCCCGATCTATACACCATCCCCCAACACCAACCTAACCACACTTACACTGCCGGACAGCGTAAATAAAAAATCAGGTTGTGGCAAAATTGCCACAGCCTGATTTTTTCTATTCTGGATTTTCTCGGATCACGCGGGCAGGGTTGCCGGCGACGATCAAATTGGGGCCGAAATCATGAGTGACAGTGCTGTTGGCACCCACGACGGTGTTGTCTCCGATCGTCACTCCGGGCAAAACGGTCACGCCACCGCCCAGCCAAACGTTGTCCCCGATTGTGATTGGTGCCCCCATTCCGATGCGGGCCTTGCGCCGTTTGGCGTCTAGCGGATGGGTGGCGGCATAGATCTGCACATGCGGGCCAAACATCACATCGGAGCCAATGTGCACCGGCGCAATATCGAGGATAACGCTATCGTAATTGCAGATAAAATTATCTCCCACAAAGATGTGATAGCCAAAATCACACCTGAAGTTTGGCTCGACATAGCAGTTCTTCCCGACTTGACCAAACAACTGGGAAAGAACAGCTTGTTTTTCTACGGTTTGCGTATCGTCTAGCGCGTTGAGCTTTGCACACAGCCGCCGGGCCTTGGTTTCATCTGCGGCCAGCTCGGGATCAAAAATTTGATACGGCTCACCTGCTAAAAACTTCTCTTTTTCTGTTCGCATCACAATCTCCTGAAAGCAAAACAACGCGCCTAGGCGATATGCCTAAGCGCGCTGTCGACGTCATCAACGATTACTTGACGAGTGAATCCCCATCAATGAAATCTTGGTTCGGGGTGATGGAGAACCGAGCCGCCAGATCTTTGAGATCTTGATCGGTAATTTCGTTAACGAACTTGCCGCCTTGAGATTGGACGGTAGTGTAGATCAAGGCCGCCTTTTCAACGGTTTCGATCAAGCCAAAGGCTTCGTCGATCGAGTCGCCGGCTGCAAAGATACCATGTTGTGGCCACAAAACCAGACGGAACTGGTTCATCTTTTCAGCGGTTGCTTCGCCGATTTCGTTGGTCCCAGGGGTCATGTAAGGAATGACACCGATGCCTTCAGGGAAGACAACGACAGATTCAGCTTGCATCTTCCAAAGGATCCGGGAGAAGACCTTGGCATCCAATGGCAACGTGAAGCTCATTGCAATGAGGTTGGTTGGGTGGCAGTGCATGACGACACGTTGTTGCGGATCCTGCTTTTGACGAACGATGTGTGTCATCAAGTGAGCTGGGAATTCAGAGGTCGGCTGACCACCGTCGTTGAAGCCCCACAGCAAGTCAACGGAATGGCCATCCTCGGCGATACGGACCAAGCCAGCATCACGTTCTGGAAAATCGATGACGTTCTTGAAGTAACGGCCAGTCCCGGTAACCAAGTAAAGCTGACCCTTCAGCTGACTAGCATCGAAGTCGATCGGGATGTTGCGCAAAACTTTGTGGCAATCGAGATATGGTGCGACTTCTTCTGGAAGCAAGCGGTAAGAAACGTTACCACCATTACGTTCGTCCCAGCCATGGTTGTACAAGCCGTAAGTGATCTTGCCTAATTGCTTCACATATGGCGAATCAACAAAAGCGGGTGCATATTCAGGGTTCAGAAATTGTTTTTTGGTATCCATCTGTTAGTTACTTCCTTTGTTTTTAATAATTTAAAATTAACGCTTGAACTGGACGTCTTTTTCGTACTGATGAATGTTGTTCATCCAGTCGAAGCCAACTGGGACGTTGTGGTCTTGGCAGAACTTGTCCCAAACAGCGCCAAATGGCATGCTCTTGAGTTCTTCGGTTTCAACCAAACGCGTCGTGAAGTCTGCGTCAGTTTCAGCCTTCTTGAGCTGATCGATCGGTTCGAGCATCGCTTGCAGCAAGGACTTCTGCGTTGCGCGGGCGCCAACGACCCAAGCGGCGACCCGGTTAATGGTGGCATCGAAGAAGTCGAGGCCCAGATGGGTGCGGTTCAAGTAGCCATCACGAACCAGCGAACGGGTGATGCGAACCAAGGCATCGTCCATAATTACGGTATGGTCAGAATCCCAACGAACAGGACGGGAAACGTGCATGAACAAGTCCTTGTCGGTGAATGGGAAGTATGAGGCGAACTTGTCGGAAACATCTTCTGTTGGGTGGAAGTGTCCGGCGTCGATCGTCCACAGATGACCGCGAGTAACCGCGTAGTTTTCATAGAACAGATGTGACCCAACGGTGAAGGATTCGATCCCAGGCGCACCGAACAACTTACCTTCGAAGGAATCTTGCTCGTTGGCTTCTGGATACTTCTTGGCTTCGATTTCATCCAAGGCCTTCAACAAGCGCTCACGCGGATCCTTCTTGTCGACTGGGTTATCCTTAAAGCCATCTGGGATCCAGAAGTTGTTGTAGCAAGTGGAGCCCATCTTTTCGCCGATGTAGTTGGACACTTCACGGGTCAACTTACCATGTTCGATCCAAAAGTCGCGGATATCTTTGTCTGGTGAAGAAACGGTCATGTTGTCTTTGACCTTAGGGTGAGAGAAGAACGTCCCGTTGTTGTCCAGGCCAACGCCTTCTTTTTTAGCCCAGTCAATCCAGTAATCGAAATCTTCTGGCCGGATATCATTGAAGTCTTTCTTCTTGCCGTCCTTTGGCACCGCATAGATCATGTGCAATGCGACCCGGTGCTTGCCTGGGATCAAGCTCAGTGCTTCGTGCAAATCACCGGTCAATTCATCAGGGGTGCGGGCAACACCAGGATAGTTCCCGGTAACCGCGATCCCACCAGTCAGCTCTTGATCTGGGTTCAAGAACCCGTGAATATCATCGCCTTGCCAGCAATGAATTGACAATGGTACCTTTTCCAACTGCTTCATCGCAGCATCTGCGTCAACGCCGATTTCGGCATAACGCTGTTTGGCAACTTCATAAGCCTTATCGACTGCTTCAGGTTTAACCATAATTAGTACACTCCTTTTTTAATCTAAATGGAATACTTCTTCAAGGTCCTTAGCGACCGGGCTCTCATCAGGATTGGTCTTCATGATAGGCGCCATGGAATGCCACCACCGCTTGCAGACATCGGTGTTGGCAATGGCGTTGTACGCGTCAACATCAGGCACTTCCAGATACGCCAACGTCTGCCCGTTGTCGCGGTTGAGATAGATGGAATAATTGGTTGCACCGTGCGCCTTCAAGGCCTCTTTCATCTCTGGCCAAATTTCGGCATGGCGCTTCGCATATTCATCGTAACAATCTGGATTGATATACATCACTTGTGCGATTCGCTTCATGATTGAACTCCCTATCCTTTCGCTTTCATGAATGCTTCGTAACGATCCAAAACGCCTGCATACGCATCTTGTGCTGGCTTGAAAGTCTTCAGGTCAAAAGAATCTGCGATCAACTGACGTCCAGCAACAACATCTTTCACCGCTCCGGTGGCAATCATCTGCACAATGATGTTACCGATGGCGGTCGCTTCACTCGGTCCGGCAATGACAGTGACACCAGCAAGATCAGCCGTCAATTGATTCAACAAGGCGACGTTAGAACCACCACCGACAATGTTGAGCGTCGTGATCGGCTTGCTGATGATCTTCGCCAACATGTGAATGGCTGAAGCGTAGTACAGCGCCAAGTTATCGTACACAGCACGCACCATTTCACCAGGTGTTTGCGGGACATATTGGCCGGTTTCCTTGGCGTATGCCTTCAACTCTTCAAGCATGTTGTCTGGGTTGGCAAAGCGATCGTCGTTCACATCGATGAACAGGGCAAAAGGCTTGGCCTCTGCAGCCATCTTCGCTAACTCAGGGAAACTATACTTGTCGTCATAGTTGTGCTTGAGGGACTGGACGATCCACATGCCCATGATGTTTTTCAAGAACCGGTACGTCCCGTAAGCGCCCCACTCGTTGGTATAGTTTTCCTTGTAAGCGAGCGGCCCGTTTTCCGGAGTGTTCAACTCTGCGCCTAACAGCGACCATGTCCCAGAGCTTAAGAACGCCCAATTGTCGCCTTTACCTGGCGTGCCGATAACCGCACTGGCGGTATCATGCGTCGCCACTGTAATCACATCAGTCTCAGGCAAATCGTATTGCTTGTGCCACTTGCGCCGAACACTTCCCAGCTGCGTCCCGGCTTCAACCAGCTCTGGGAACTGCGACTCTTCAACGTCGACCTTGGCCATCAGTTCTTGGTCGAACAAGCCGTGCCGCAGGTTCAACATCTGGGTTGTCGACGCGTTGGTGACTTCGGTAACCGCATTGCCGGTCAAGACGTAACCAATGTAATCAGGAATCATCATGATCCGATCCGTGCGCTTCAAGTCCGCTGCATCTTCACGATAGAGCTGATACAGCGTGTTGAAGTCAAGAAACTGAATCCCGGTCTTTTCGTAGATAGTCTCTTTAGAAACTGTCGCAGAAAGATCTTCGATCGCGTGATCGGTCCGCTTATCGCGATAGCTGATCGGATCGTGCAACTTATTCCCATCTTCATCGACCAGAACGTAATCAACCGCCCAAGTATCGATCCCGAGATCAACATGATCGATACCGCGCTTCTTGATTTTTTCTAAGCCGGTGAAGATTTCTTTGATGATCTGATCGATCTGCCAGCGATCATGACCATCTTCGTTGGCGAACCCGTTTTTGAATCGATGTGCTTCTTCGAGTTGCAACTTGCCATTTTGTTGCGTGGCTAAAATCAAGCGACCGCTTGATGCACCTATATCAACTGCAACATATGTCTTCATATTTATTCACTCCATTCAGCTATGCGCGTGCAAATTCACAAGGGGCGAAAGCTTAGTCCAGGAAAATGCTGTCGAGTTGCGGGTTGACAAGCGCTTAGCAAATGTGATAATCCAAAGTAGTAACATTATTGGAACCGATTTACAGTTTCATTTAACCGTTTTCACTGATGCGATACAATGTCAAAAATCAATTCATTTTGGAACATAATCACAGGAGGCAAATATGGACCTCAACGTCATGAAAAAACTTCAGGCGCTCACACCAGTAGAGCGCATGCAACAAACCAGCCATTCTGTGAACGATGATATTCCCCCTGCTGCCATCAACCTCGAGCTGACAAGTGCAGGCAAAATGCCCGTCTTGAATGACTACTTTTTCCGTAACCGTAATATCTACATTTCTAAGCACGCCCGCTTTGCGCCTTACCCAGAGCATTCTCATCAATTTCTCGAAATCAACTACATGCTTTCTGGGCACGTCGATGAAATCGTTAACGGGACGCACTTGACCTTGAGCGAAGGCGATGTTCTTTTGCTCGATGTCGGTTCGACACACACCATCGGCGCCGCAGGTAAAGATGATATCTTGATGAACATCTTATTTAGGGATCGCAACATCTCACTCGATTTGCTCAAAGAAGTTCAATCTAGTAAGAGCGTTTTGTACGACTTCTTGCTCAATCGTATACATCCCGATGCAAAGACCCCAAACTTCCTTTTGTTCGCGAACCACCACAACGAGAAAATCAAAAACACCATCGAGCGTTTAATCAGCGAATATTATGAACAAAACACCTTTTCTGATGCAATCATTCAAGCAGAACTCACGATCCTGCTCGCTGATCTCATTCGTAACTACCACGTTGAAACCAAGCACACCTCGACTGCCCAACAGATCGCCATTAAGATCCTTGATGACATTCGGACGCATTACAAGACCATCACGCTCGAAGAGCTATCAGAGGAATATTCTTACAACAAAAACTATCTCGGTAACTTATTCCGCAAAGAGGTTGGAAAAACCTTCAGCCAGGCGCTGACCGAAGAGCGGCTTATCCGGGCCCGCGAACTGATTCAAACCACCGATCAGCCGATTTCCAGTATCTGCACGCAAGTCGGGATCTCCAACAAGAGTTTCTTCTATCACAAATATGCAGACAAGTTCGGCCACACCCCCAAAGACGACCGTAAACAATCTACGGTATCGTTCATCGGTACAGAGCAACTATTCAACTCTTAACTGAAGTTTCGCGTCGCATCAAAAGCGGCACTGATCATGCCCCACGTCTGGGGTGATGGCCAGTGTCGCTTTTAGATTTAGCCTCACGCGCTTATTGGGTTGACCAATTACGGCCACCCCAGCATCACCGGCCTAATCTGTGCTTTTGTTCCCTCAAATTGCTCAATGCTGTTGTCATCGTGGCCAAAATCTGTCACAGTATCTACTGATTCTGTAGGTCTCAGCTGTCATACTCTCAATTTAGTTAAATGTAACACATGCGCAGAACTTCTTGAAAGCGCTTGATTTTTTCGTTGTATGTGAAATAATTAACATCGTAGAAAAAAGTCATTCAATACGGAGGCTACACACATGAAGATCAAAGCAGCAGTTGTTGAAAAGCAAAATGCAGATTTTGTGATTAAAGACGATGTCGAACTCGCCGACATGGGCGCTGATGACATTCAGGTTCACATGGTGGCAACCGGCATTTGCCATTCCGATGAAGCTCTGCGGATTGGGGACGCCGTCATCGACTATCCAATTGTCCTCGGCCACGAAGGTTCTGGGATCGTTGAAAAAGTTGGCCCTGAAGTTACCCAGTTCAAGCCTGGCGACCATGTCGTTTTGTCCTTCTATGCCTGCGGTCAGTGCAAGTCCTGTTTGAAGGGGATTCCAACGCAGTGTGAAAACTACGCCCACAACAACTTGTCTGGTGTCCGTCCAGACGGCACCAGCCACTTCACTGAAGATGGCCATCATGTTGCTGACATGTTCGACCAAAGCTCCTTCACCACCACCACGGTTGTCCGCGAACGCAATGCAGTCAAAGTACCTAAGGAACTCGATTTGCGCAAGCTCGGTCCTCTGGGTTGCGGCTATGTCACCGGTTCCGGGACCGTTTTGAACACTTTGAAGCCAAAGCCTGGTGATACCATCGCCGTATTCGGTACTGGTGCCGTTGGCTTAGCAGCTATGATGGCCGGCCGAATCTCCGGTTGCACCAAGGTTATTGGGATCGACATTGTTGATTCTCGTTTGGACTTAGCTAAGGAACTCGGCGCTACTGATGTCATCAACTCCAAGGACGTCGATGTCGTTAAGGCTGTCAAGGATTTGACCGGTGGCTATGGCGTTGATTGGGCTGTTGATACCACTGGTGTCACCGCCGTTATGGAAAACTCCATCAAAGTGCTGGCCCAAGGCGGTACCACTGCTACCATCGCCGTTACACCAAATCACATCGATGTCGACACCTGGAACGACCTGTGCGTGGACGACAAGAAGATTGTCGGTGTCAACATGGGTGATTCTATTCCACAAATCGATATTCCGCGTTTGATCGACTTCTACAAGATGGGTGTGTTCGACTTCGATAAGACTGAAAAGTTCTACAAGTTCGAGCAAATCAACGAAGCCAACGCTGATTCCCGTTCCGGCAAGACCATCAAGCCAGTTCTGGTCATCGATGAAGACTATGTTCCTGGCAAGTAATCACCACTAGAATAACCAAAAAGCTCCCGCCAATGTACGATTGGCGGGAGCTTTCATCTGTTCAAAGACTTACACTGTCCGGCAGCGTAAGTGTGTCGTTGGTAGTAGACCAATCGCGGTCGGGTGCGGGCGAAAGCGACTCCAGCAGGATCAATCTGTCGTGGAGAGGGTGCTCGATGGAGCTAACTCTCCGCTACGCTTCGAGTGGATCTCCATCTGCGCCTTGCTGTAAGCGACAAGCCGCTAACAGCAATCTCACCACGTCAGATTGACCTGCTTCCGTCACTTTCGCCCACACCCTGGATTCTGCGTATCAGGATAGTTTGGTGTAACGAACAGGTTAAGCTAACTGCGAATGACTCTTACTGTAAGCAAATCTAAATGACGCTCTACGATTAACGTCTGGTATCTCGTAAATCGTTGCTTTTGTTGTAGTCGAACGCAAATGTAAGGACGGGGTGCGCGGAAGACAGATATGGCTCAGGCGCGACATTGTTGTTGGTGGCTTGCCACCTACAACAACGGCGTCGAGGGAGATCCACTCGTAGCGCAGCGAAGAGTTAGCTCCCGAGCGCCGCGCACCGTTCCAGCCATATCTGTCTGAAGTGCACCCCGTCCGGACCTATACCACTATCCCCAACACATCCCGAAGAGGACTTACGTTGCCGGACAATGACCATCTCAATTATTCTTTTCGCGTGCTGACGATGTGGACGTCCCAGGTCTGGTTACCACGTTTGACTAGATTCTCTAAGCGACCGAACAAAAGCAAAAGCCAGCCGAAAGCCAGGACAAAAGCCTGGATCTCAAAGCTCGTCAAAGACGGATAACGAAATAGGCGGTAGCCAAAATTTAATAACATCAACGCCACCGCGATGGCATATGACAACCCAAGAAACTCACGGGAAACTTCAGGCAAAAGCCACCGGCAACCAATGATCAGCCCTGCAACCAAAAAAACAAGCATCCCCGCAGCTTGATCATGCAACAAGTGTGATGCCGCATTGTTTGGAAACAGTCCGATGAACCCGAGATCGATCCCGACAATGGTCAACATAATCCGCATCGTCCACAAGCGCCAGCTCCGCGGATACCGCTCCTCCAAAGCGACAAACAAGGTGTCTACCAGCGCAATAAATAACAGCGATGAAATCATTAAGGTGACGTTGAACTGCCAAGCCTGGCTGGCCATGTTCGTCCCCAAAAAGCTGAGATTATGCTGCCACCAGCGGCGCGTGTTATTCGTTGCCATCGCGATCACACACCCGGTGACGATCACGATCAATAACAAGTTGTTCAAAGCCGTGGCGTCGACCGTTAATGCCGCCTGTACCATGAACACGCCTGACATCAGGATGAATACCAAAAAGATCAGGACAGCGGTGAACCGATCAAACGTCGCCCCGGGAAACAGCTGACCAAGCAACCAGAAGCCACCGACAAGCGCTAGGCCGAGCATGATGGCAAACGCCCCGGTGATGACGGGAAAGTTGCGCCAATAGATCTTAGGTGCAGTTTGCGCGCGTTGCGTCTTGATGAAAAAGCCGGCAAACAAACCCAAGCCCGCCACCAGTCCGAGCCCGATAACAAAACTTGCCACCGATACTCCTCCGGACAGCGGGATCATGTGTAGGCCCTGCTGCCACCAGTAGATATAGACCCCAATGCTGAATAAGACGGCGACCACGATCGGCCACACCCACTGCAGGCGCAAGCGGTCAACACGCGCAGCCAGTTTTGGCTGCAAGATCAACCGCCCGTTTTTGACCTCGATCTCCATTGGCATGCCTTTGGTTATCGCCAGCTGTTTACACACTGCCTCAGGTAATGCCAGTTCCAGCCCCTTTTTTGTCTCCTTCACGTCTTTGCGCCTCCGTTTCCACCTTCCATTCTAACAGAAAAGTGGCAACCAAAAGCGTAAAGCCTACTCCGGACGCAAACCCAAGCGCTTGACGGCAAACAAGGCGCCAACAATCAGCGGCGTTAAGATGGCCGCACCGAGTACCTCTGGCACCCCATTGGCCGCAACGATACCCATCAAAACCTTCAACAAGCCGCTAGAGGTCACGCCATATGCCTTAGCCACCGCACCGGTATACAGTACGCCCATCAGCACGACGACCCCGACCGTGTTGGTCAGCGTCCCTAGCACCGCGGCAATAATGCTGGCGACTGGTACCCGATGGAACCGCCGGTATAACAGTCTGAACACGACTCCGGCGACTAAGCCCACCAGCACCCGCGGAACGACCGAGACGATCGGATTGGTGAAAACAATCGGATCCAATGGGCTAGTCGGTGCCGTTAGCGCCCGCACAATCGTAAAGACGCCCCACATCAAGCCGATGAACATACCATCCCAAGGTCCAAGCACAATTGCCGCAACAATCACGGTAATATGAATGATCGTCAGGCTGGTGAAGCCCAATGGAATGAACCCGAGCATCGGGACCATCGTCTGCAAAATGATCAGCGCCGTTAGTAACGCCCGCAGCGTCAGACGCGCAGCTTTTGAATGTCTATTCATTGAAAAATCTCCCCTATCATGACAGTTGTGCGGCTATTATGCCACACATCGAAACCTTTTGCATAAAAATTTTAGTGCTTGACAAGCGCCTTCATTCTGGCGTAAAGTGACGGTAATCTATTACGGAGGTCAAAACACATGCAGACAATGAACACGTACAACTTCAATTGTTGCTGTCGGACAGCGCGCCTAAGGCGATGTCCGGCCTGTTTGCATTGATTCTGTGTTTTGACACATAGAGTCCAGTGCCCAGGTGGGGACTGGACTGAGGCGCGCTAACCAATTTTTGGTTAACGCGCTTTTTTTACGCTCAGCAAAGGAGCAATCACATGCTAATCCATCATATTCAAGAAACCATCGGTAACACCCCATTACTCGAACTCCCGATCCAAGCTCCTAACGATGTTCATATCTACGCCAAACTCGAGATGTTCAACCCTGGTGGCAGCATCAAAGACCGGCTGGGTGAATACCTGTTGGCAGACGGGGAACGCCGCGGCCTTGTTGGCAAGCACACTACCATCATCGAACCCACCGCAGGCAACACCGGCATCGGCGTCGCTTTGGCAGCCCAGGCCCGCCAGCTTCCGACCATCTTGGTGGTGCCAGAACATTTCAGCCAAGAAAAACAGACGCTGATGCAAGCCTTAGGCGCCCGCATCATCAACACCCCCAGTAATACCGGCATCAAAGGCGCAATCGAAGAAGCCAAGCGGCTAGCTGCTAACATCGATGACAGTTTCGTCCCGATGCAATTCGCCAATCCCGCTAATCCTGCCACTTACTATCACACCCTCGGCCCGGAGATCACACGTGATCTTCACGAACCGATTGCAGCCTTCGTCGCTGGTGCAGGCTCCGGCGGCACTTTCGCCGGCGTCGCCGCCTACCTCAAAAGCCAAGATGCCCGCACCCTAGCGGTGGTGGTGGAACCAGACGGCTCGATTCTCAACGGTGGCAAACCCCATCCACATCGTACAGAAGGCATCGGTGTTGAGTTCATCCCGCCATTTTTCAATCATCTGACGATCGATCAGACCCTCACAATCACCGATGCGGATGCTTTCGCCCAAGTTCACCAGCTCGCCCGCACCGCCGGCTTATTCATCGGTAGCTCCAGCGGGGCAGCCGTCGCGGCTAGCCTGAAAGTCGCCACCAGTTTGCCTGCTGGCAGTAACATCGTCACCATTTTCCCGGACAGTAGCGAGCGCTATTTAAGCGAAAACATCTACGACACCGACACAGCCACATTCAAAGTCCTAAACTAAAGGAGCTCAATTATGAAAATTGCAACGCAACTGATTCACGGCGGTATCTCTGAAGACAAGGCGACCGGCGCCGTTTCCGTGCCGATCTACATGGCCTCCACCTTCCATCAAACCCACATTGGCGAAGCCGAATATGAGTATTCTCGTACCAGCAACCCAACGCGCCAAGCGGTCGAAGCTTTGGTCGCAGACATCGAAGACGGTAGTGCTGGCTTTGCTTTTGCCAGCGGTTCAGCGGCCATCATGACCGTCTTCTCCTTGTTCAACGCAGGCGATCACATCATCGTCGGCGACGACGTGTACGGCGGCACCTTCCGCCTGCTCAACCAGGTCTTAGCCCGGCTTGGCATCACCTTCACCGCAGTCGACACCCGCGACCTGACGGCGGTTGCCAAGGCCATTCGGCCCAATACCAAGGCCGTTTATCTCGAAACGCCGACCAACCCATTGTTGCGTGTTACCGACATCGCTGCGGTCGCGAAGCTCGCCAAACAAAACAACCTGGTGAGCATCATCGACAACACCTTTGCCAGCCCGATCGTTCAACAGCCACTGGCTTTAGGCGTCGATATCGTACTTCATTCCGCATCCAAATATCTCGGAGGTCACTCTGATGTAATCGCCGGCGTCGTTGCCGTGAAAGACGACGCGTTGGCAGAGCGGATCGGCTTTTTACAAAACGCGATCGGGGCCATCCTTGCGCCGCAGGAAGCTTGGTTGCTACAGCGAGGGATCAAGACCCTGAAGCTGCGGATGCAAGCCCATCTCGCTAACACCGAAGCCTTATTCGAATTTCTCAAAGCCCAGCCGCAAGTTGCCCATATCTACTATCCCGGCGATCCCGACAATCCTGATTACGCCGTCGCCAAAAAACAGATGCACGGCTTCGGGGCGATGATCTCCTTCGAGCTACAACCTGGATTGGACCCGAAAAAATTCGTTGAAAACCTCCACCTGGTCACGTTAGCGGAAAGCCTTGGCGCCTTGGAATCGCTGATCGAAATTCCTGCGCTCATGACGCATGGGTCGATTCCACGCGATATCCGGTTGCAAAACGGCATTAAAGACGAGCTGATTCGCCTGTCTGTCGGTGTAGAAGACATCGACGATCTCAAGGCAGATCTGGCGGCGGGCTTCGCCGCGTTAGTCTAATGTTAACCGTCGGTGTGCTCGTGCTGATGCACGACAAGCAAGCGACGATGACCGACTGGCAAGACGCGCTGGGTGACGGCGTTCGCCTGCGCTTCTTCCATCCAGTCAGCCATCCGCTACACAGCCCGCAACCACAGATAAAGCCTCTGAGCGTCGCCGCCGCGTTGGCTTGTGACGCCTTCGTCATCACCGGAGCACCCATCGATCGCCTCCCGTTTGACCAGGTGCACTATTACCCCGAAGTCAGCCGCCTGATCCGCGAGCTGACCGTAGCTTCGATGCCTGTGTTGTATTCTTGCTGGGGAGCATTGGCTGCCTTACACACGCTGTATGGCGTCGAGAAGTATCAATTACCACACAAACTCTTCGGGGCCTTCCCTCACCGGCAACTGATGCCGTCGCCGCTACTGGCCGGAACCGTATCGCACTTCATCGCCCCCCATGCGCGCTACACCGACATGGACCCAACAGCACTGGCGTCTGTCGTGACCGTAAACGCCACAACCATCAACGGCCAACCAATGCTGGCAAGTAGCCACGATTTTCGCCAAGTGTTCTTGTTCGCCCACCTCGAATATCGGCGCTGGGGGTTGTGGCAGGAACACCAGCGCGAACCCTTTGGCCCAATGCCGCAGCATGACGACCCGCAAGCTGGCTGGTCATGGGAAAGCACGCGCCAGCACTTCTTCCGCAACTGGTTGACCATTCTCACCACCCAACAGCGCATTGCCCAGTAAACGCCATAACGAATCAAAAAATACGGATCGATCCTGCTGGGATCGATCCGTATTTTTGTTGGTTTTGATCAGCCACCTAGATAAGTTTTTTGAACATCTGGGTTAGCTAACAATTCTTTGCCTGTGCCAGACAGGCGGATCTCGCCGGTTGCGACAACATAGCCGCGGTTGGCGATTCCCAGAGCCTGCAAGGCGTTTTGCTCGATCAATAAGACAGTCACACCTTGTTTATTGATCGTCTTGATCATATCAAAAATCTTCTGGATGTATATCGGCGCCAGCCCCATTGAGGGTTCGTCCAGCATCAAAAACTTCGGTCGGGCCATCAGCGCGCGGCCCATGGCGAGCATCTGCTGTTCACCACCAGAAAGCGTCGCGGCGTCTTGATTGCGCCGCTCCTTGAGTACCGGAAACTGATCAAAGACCTCAGCCAAGATATCGGCCTGCTCGTTGCGTGGCACGAGATAAGCCCCCATCTTGAGGTTTTCCATCGTCGTCAGCCCGGCAAAGATCCGCCGGCCTTCTGGCACCTGCGCGATGCCGGCACCAACCACATGAGAAGCTGACATCTTCGTGATGTCTTGATCGTTATAGACAATCTTGCCGTCTGCTGCCTTGAGCATCCCAGAGATGGTCTTGACAATCGTCGACTTACCAGCCCCGTTGGCCCCGATCAGTGTGACAATTTCGCCGTCTTGAACGTTGAAATCAACGCCACGTACCGCCTTGATCGCGCCATAATTGACCTTTAAGCCAGTGACATTAAGCATGGACGCCACCTCCCAAATAAGCCGTGATGACGGCGTCGTTGTGCTGGATCTCGTCTGGTGTGCCTTCGGCGATCAGCTTGCCGTGTTCCAACACGTAGATCCGTTCAACCAGATTCATGACCAGTGACATGTCGTGTTCGATCAACACCACAGTCAGGCCAAAATCGGTCTTGAGGCTGCGGATCAATTTCGCCAGGTCGGCGGTTTCTTCGGGGTTCATCCCCGCGGCAGGTTCGTCGAGAAAGATCAGCTTTGGATCGGTGGCAACCGCCCGGGCAATTTCCACCCGACGTTGCGTCCCGTATGGTAGGTTGGCAGTAATCACTTCACTGACATCTGACAGATCAAGCTTGGCCAAGATCTCATCGGTCCAGGCGTTGACCATCGCTTCTTTTTTGTTGAACGCCGGCAGCCGCAAGAGACTGGCGACGAAATTTTCCTTGTACCGGTGGGTCATCGCCGCCTGCAGGTTTTCCCGTACAGACAGTTGGTGGAACAACCGGATATTCTGGAAGGTTCGGGCGATCCCCATCTTGGCGACCTGATACGGTTTCTTCTTATCTAAAGAAACCATCTCATCACCGACACGGAACGCGACGGTGCCTTCTGTCGCAGGTGAAACCCCGGTCAACGCATTGAACAGCGTCGTTTTGCCGGCACCGTTGGGCCCGATCAGCGCGACCAGCTCGCCATCATCAACATGGATACTAACATCTTCGACCGCATGTAAACCGCCGAAAATCTTGGACACGTGGTCCACTTTTAATAACGTGGTCATGCGGCATCCTCCTTTTTGTGACGATTCAAAATTCTAGCAAACGAGAACTCGTACCGTCCGAGTAAACCAGATGGCTTGAAGACCATGATGACCACCAACGCCACAGCGTAGATAACCATCCGTAACGTCCCGAAGCTTTGAAGCACGGTGTCCAAAACGCCTAACACGATGGCGGCAAGGAAGGTCCCTGTCATGGAACCGACACCACCGAGCACCACGATGATCAGCAAGGCGATGGAATTCATGATCCCAAAGTCGCTAGGGGCGATGGTTTGGATGTAACTGGCATGCAGGGAGCCCCCGATCGCAGCAGTCGCGGCGCCAAGAACAAAGGCGGCCAGCTTCCACTTCGTCGGGTTGACCCCAACGGCTTCAGCCGCGATCTCGTCATCACGGATCGCCTGGATCGCGCGCCCTGCACGGGAATGTGCGAAGTTAACGATCACGATCGTCGTCACGCAGACGAAGAAGTAAACCACCGGCCACGTCGCAAACTGCGGGATGTTGAATAATCCGGCAGCGCCATTGGTGATCTTCATGTTGTTGATGACCACGCGGATGATTTCAGCGGCACCCATAGTTGCAATTGCCAGGTAGTCCCCAGACAACCGCAGCGTTGGCACCCCGACGATGATCGCCGCGATGATCGCGATCACGATCCCAACGACAATCGAGCCGATGAAACCACCAACTGTCGGAACGGTTTGTAAAATGATCCCGGTCGCGTACGCCCCGATAGCCATGAACCCGGCATGCCCCAGTGAAAATTGCCCAGAGAAGCCGATGATCAAGTTGAGCCCTGTTGCTAAGATGATGTTGATGCCAATAGTGACTAACATGTTTTCGATAAAGCTATCGATCACACCGACATAAACGAGGAGGTTGATGACCACGAAGCCGATGATCATGACAAGCAGCCATAAGCTGTTCGCTTGAAGTTTCTTTTTGGTCATGCGCTCACACCTTCTCCTTCACATTCTTGCCTAACAGCCCGGCAGGTAACACGATCAAGATGATGATCAAGACCACATATACCGCCGCGTCTTTGTAGGCAGATAAGCCGACCGCTTGCACAGCCGTTTCCAACAAACCGATCAAGAAGCCCCCGATCGCAGCCCCAGGGACTGAACCGATACCACCAACAACGGCAGCAACGAAGGCTTTGATCCCAGGAACCATCCCCATCAGCGGATCGATCGAGTTATAGTACAAACCGATCAATACTCCGGCGGCACCGGCTAGTGCGGAGCCTAAGCCGAAGGTGAAGGAGATGACGTGATCGGGATTGATCCCGACCAAAGCAGCGGCTTCTTGATCGACCGCGACGGCACGCATCGCAGTACCCATCTTGGTTTTTTGAATGATCAACTGCAAGGCCACCATCAAAATTATCGAAGTGACCAGGATCAATAACTGAATGTTTGAGACCGTGATCCCAAACACCGTGAAGTTATGCTGCTGGATCGTTTGCGGGAAGTTACGCGTGTTGGCACCAAAGAGATACGACATCCCGTTTTCGAGGAAGTACGAGACCCCGATGGCGGTAATCAGCGCCGTGATCCTCGGTGAATTCCGTAGCGGGCGATAGGCGAGATATTCGATCAACATCCCTGCCAAGGCCGTCACGATCATTGCCGATACCAACGCCACGATGAAATCGACGTGATAGCGATTGATGACGAAGTAGCCCCAAAAGGCCCCTAACATGTAAATGTCACCGTGAGCGAAGTTGATCAGCTTAATGATCCCGTAAACCATCGTGTACCCTAACGCCAACAGCGCATAAATACTCCCGAGAGATAAGCCATTGATCAATTGTTGCATGACAGTATGCAAGAGATCGCCTCCTTTTTTCCAATATAAGTGCAATAGCAGGCGTCAGTGAGCGCCTGCTATTGTCAAACTTTACTTGATGACTGTGGCGGACACAGCCTTACCATTAACCAGCTTTTCGACTGAGATGGTCTTTTCTGGGTTGTGCTTAGAATCGATGGTCATCGTCCCTGTGACCCCTTTGAGGTTCTTGACCTTACCTAAAGCCTTGGCAATGTCGACAGAGTTGGTCGACTTGGCATCAACGATGGCTTGCTTAAGCAGGTATACGGAGTCGTAACCCAAGGCGTTGAAAGCAGATGCAGTGGTGTGGTGCTTGGCTTGGTATGCTGACATGAAGTTAGCAACCGTCTTATCAGTCTTCGCAGACAACGTGGAGAACGGTGTGGTGTAGTAAACGTTCGTCACGTTCTTGGCACCGGCGATCTTGGTGAGGCTAGGATCCATCATCCCGTCACCACCAACGATTGGGGTGTTGATCCCCATGCCACGTGCTTGCTTGATGATCAAGCCGATTTCGGTGTAGTAACCTGGAATGTACAAAGCATCAAAGCCTTTGTTCTTCAAGGAAGTCAGCACGGCGTTGAAGTCCTTGTCGCCAGACTGGAAGTACTGAGTGGCAACGACCTTGCCTTTGTATTCCTTCTTGAAGGCGGCGGCTAAACCTTTGCCGTAGTCGTTAGAGTTATCAGCGAGGACGGCCACTTTCTTAGCTTTCAGATCCTGGTCAACGAAGTGTGCGGCTTCAGTACCCTGGAAATCATCGGTAAACGCGGTACGGAAGGCGTATGGTTGCACCTTGCCGCCTTTTTGTAAGGTATAGTCAGCGGCCGTCGCGGAAGGTGAGATTTGAGGCACGCTGGACTTCGTCGCGTTAGACAGTGCAGCAGTCGCGGCGTTGGTCGTTGCAGGGCCGATCAAAGCGGAGACTTTTTGCTTGCCAGCCAAGTCAGCGGCGATGGAAGCCGCCGTTGAGGTCGCCGTTTTGTTGTCTTGGGTGACGGTCTTGAACTTGTAGTTCTTCTTGCCGACCTTGACGCCGCCATCTTTGTTGATTTGGGAAACGGCTAAGTTGATCCCGTTGTTGACCTGTTCACCATAGCCGCCACCAACACCAGAAAGTTCGATGTTGACCCCGACTTTGATTGTAGAGCCTGTTGCGGAATTTCCTTTATTGGCAGCCTTGGCGCTACAACCGGCCAAGACCCCAAACGCGGCAATGGTTACCCCAAGGCCCGCGATACGTTTCAACATTGACTTCTTCATAATAAATCCCTCTTTCTTCGTTTCCCCTCAAAACATGGGTTGGAGCTAGCCCAGATGCTCGTCGGCCATAATCATCTGGATATCCAGATGTCAGTACTGATCGAATGTTTTAATAATAATGGGAGAATTATTAAAAGTCAATGAAAAATTCACATTTAATTTTCAGCGCATCACCCAGCAATTACCGTCATAGCAGTCATCAGGTCTTTTTATTTCACCCATAAGATTCTCATCTAACCATTCAGTCTAGCTTAATTACTTAACGGCAGTCGCGTGAGAAACCTTGCCGTTGGTGAGCTGTTCAACCACGATCGGCTTTTCTGGATCATGGTGCTTGTCAACAGAAGTCGTCCCGGTAACCGCTGGCATATCCTTGATCTTAGAAAGTGCGGTTGCGACCTTGACGGAGTTGGTCGACTTGGCATCCTCGATCGCTTGCTTGACCATCAGCATAGAATCGTAAGCCAGTGCGGAGAAGGTCGGGGCGTCGGTGCCATATTCCTTCTTGAAGTCAGACATGAACTGCTTGGCGACGCTGTTGGTTTGCCCCGCCATGGTTGAGAATGGTGTGGTGTAGTAGATCTTGCTTGCGTTACTGTCACCGGCGATCTTGGCCAGCTTAGGATCCGCCATCCCATCAGAGCCGATGATTGGCACGGTGATGCCGGATTGGCGAGCTTGCTTGATAATCAGCCCAACTTCAGAGTAATACCCTGGCACGTAGATCGCGTCGACTTTCTTGGACTTGATTCTGGTGAGCAGCGCGTTGAAGTCCTTGTCTCCTTCAGAGAAGGACTGAGTGGAAACGACCTTGCCGCTGAAGGTACTCTTGAACGCCTTAGCCAACCCGGTACCATAATCGGACGAGTTGTCTTGTAGCACTGCGACGTTCTTGGCTTTCAGCGTGTTGTTGGCAAAATGTGCGGCGGTTTTACCTTGGAGGTCATTGTTGAAGCAAGCCCGGAAAACGTAGGTCTGAACCTTACCGTTCTTTTGTAGCGTGTAGTCAGGATCAGTTGCCGATGGAGAGACTGATGGTACATAGGCCTTAGTGATGTTTGGAATCGAGGCAGTCCCATCATTGGTCGTGGCCGGGCCAACGATCGCGGTCACCTTGTCTTTGGTGGCCAGCTGAGCGGCAACCGACGCGGAGCCAGAAGTTGTTGACTTGTTGTCTTGAACAACGGTTTGGATCTTCATCTTCTTGTTACCGACCTTGATCCCGCCGGCTGCGTTGATCTTCTTGACCGCCAGCTCGAAGCCTTGCTTTTGCTGCTCGCCATAACCGGCTGCAGCGCCAGAAAGTTCCATGTTGAGCCCAATCTTGACCTTGTTGCCGGTTGCCGTGTTGCCTTTAGCAGCAGAACTCTTTGCGGAACAGCCAGCCATTGCCATCACTGCGGCGACCGTTGCTGCGGCGCCGATAATTTTTGTCATCGTCTTTTTCATATGTCTTTTCCCCTTTTGGAATAATGTTGGATCTGCGCGCGCCACAGATCCGCTTCATTAAAAATGGCCCCATCCTTAACGGATGAGGCCAACCACCTAGTTACGTGATGAGCCCCATCGTCAAAGCAAACCAGAGGGCTCAATGTTCAACCAGCAAGTACGTGCCGCTTGAAATCGGGTCCTCTACTTCAACAACAAGGCCAAATCTTGACGGGTGGATACACCCAGTACGTTAAACTTATTCATGATGTATCCCCCTTTCAAGATTAATGATTAATTAGAATTTACTTCACTCTCTCCTAATTGTCAACCGAAATCCCAAAATTCCTTTAATTTCATTCCAATTCATTCGATCCGGTATGAAATTGGCGGGATCCGGCCAATTTTTGCGATCCGTGATGGTATACTGGTTGCATTGCGGTTTGGAGGAATACAATGTGAAACGAACAACTAATCGCACCGCGGCAATACGCGCGGCTTGCGGGACAACCATGTGGGGCGTCGGCGGCGTCTTAGCCAACATCGTCTTCAACACCAGCCACGCGCTGCCCGCCTGGTTGGTGAGTATGCGGCTTACCTGGGCGGGCATCGCCATGCTGATCTTCGCCGTGGCGACACGGCAACCTTTGCTTCGCGTCTGGCACGACCGTGGCAATGCGATCCGCTTAGTGCTCTTTGGCCTGGTGGGCGTCGCACTGGCTCAGTTCACCTATTTGTTGGCAATTTATTATGGCAACGCGGCACTGGCGACGATCATGTTATCCTTAGTGCCTGCGATGATTACCGTGGTGACTTGCGTACGTGCGCGGACCTGGCCACGCCTGATTGACACCTTGGCCATCATCATCGCCTTATTAGGGGTCTTCCTGCTGGTCACCGACGGCAATCCGACGAAGCTCCATGTCGCTCCGATCGCGGTTTTCTGGGGGATCTTAGCCGCCGTCACCGGCGCTGCCTATACCATGTTGCCACGTCGCGTCATCGCCACCGAACCGCCGCTGGTCGTCGTCGGCTGGGGTTTAATCATCGGTAGTGTCTTCATGAATTTCCTCTCCCCGGTCTGGCATGTCCCAACTGGTTTAACGCCATGGACTTGGGCGGCGATCGCTTTCATCGTTTTTGGCGCCACCTTCTTGGCTTACATCCTTTACGTCTCCAGTCTGAAGACGTTGCGTCCTGCCATCGCCTCGATGATCGGTAATCTAGAGCCGCTGACGGCAACGGTACTGTCGATCTTCTTCTTGGCGTTAGGGTTTCACGCCCTTCAATTCACCGGTATCGTTTTGGTCTTGGGTGCCGTGTTCATGATGAGCTGGACGCCTAAAAAGAAGCGTTAAAAAAAGCGTGTGACTAAAAGTCACACGCTTTTTCGTTTGCAGTACCTCCACAAGGAAGATAAGGACATCTCGGCTCCACAACCTGTGTCCACTGGCCCCGAAATCCGTCGGGTGGTAAATCATGCCTGCCAGCTGCGCTTTCACCCTAAAAATGGGTTACTCGACTCATCGCATGGCCTTATCATATCACGATTTTGGCTTGGCGCCAACCGGCTGACGATAAGTCTGTTCAGCAAGCAATTGCGCCAGCATGAATCCGACCGCGATCGCCCCAGCCACCATCACCACTCTGATCGTCAGGCGCGATGCCTTGTCGATCTGACCGAGCACCAAAGCGCGCACCGCCTGATAGGCTGTCGCTCCCGGCACCAGAGGCACTAAGCCGGGAATGTTGAAGATGATCACAGGCATTTTTTTGACCCGTGAGAAAATGATCCCGCACAAACCGATTGCAAAGGCCCCGCATAAATTCGCCAGCATCCGCCCAACATCAAGATCGTAAGTCAGCACCCAATAAACTAGCCAGCCGACCGCCCCTGCCCAGCCAGCAAGGTTCAGCGCACGTCGAGGCACATTGATGATAATGGCAAACGCAACCGTCGACAGATAACTGAAGCTCAGCTGAATCAAGAACTGCACCCAATATGGCATGATGTTCCTCCTAGAAGAATCTGAAAATCAACGCGATACCAACCCCGATGGCCGCAGCGCTCAATAAGGCTTCCATCCCGCGAGCGATTCCAGATAGCAGATGGCCTGCCAGCATATCCCGGATCGAATTCGTGATCGCCACGCCTGGCACCAATGGCATCACCGCCCCGATGATGACGTTATCGAGGTTACGACCGATTCCTAAACGCACGCCTAGCCACGCGCTCACCCCGACGACAAAGGCCCCAAGGAGCTCAGAAATGAAGCGTACTTGCGTCACATGGTTGAGCTTCGCGTAGACAAGATACCCCAGTGCCCCTGCGATTGCGGATAGTGGCATGTCAAACCAATCATAAGTCTGGGCAAACACCACCATCAACATCATGCTACAGACTGCCGCTGCTAACACTTGTAACCATAACGGGAAAAACGGCGTGTCTTCATCGAGATGGTGCAAGGCTTGATGCAACTGACTGATTGTGAGCTTGTGAGCGGCAAATTCGCGTGATAACTGGTTGACCTGGGCGATTTTTTCCATATCGATCGACCGTTTATTGATTGGACTTAACTTCATCAGCGGGGAGTCTTCCAACCCGATAAAAATGCCTGTCGGGGTCGTGAAGACAAGTGCATTCTTCACGCCGCCATTTTGCGCGATTCGGCGCATAGTATCATCGACGCGGTACATCTCGCTACCGCCTTCAATCATGATTCTCCCGGCCAACAGGCACGTTTCTAACAACTCATTGCGCATGATGCGTCGCTCCTGCAATGCTCTTTTCCAGATGTGCTTTCAAGACTGCTTTAGGGTATGCCCCCACGATTTTCTCATACGGGCGCCCGTCTTGATAAACGACTAACGCCGGAATGCTCTGAATCCCGAATTGACGTGCGATTTGATTATCTTCGTCGATGTTCATCGTCAACACTTGGATCGGCAGTTCTTCTTCCAGAGATACCATCAGTGGGCTCATGATCTTGCAGGGACCACACCAAGGTGCCCATAGCTCAAGTACCGTCGTTCCTTTTGCCGTTGCTTGCGCTAGCGTCTTCACTGTCACTGCCGTTGTCATGATCATTCACCTCGAACTTGATTGTAGCATGTTGCCACGCGCACACCAATGCCTTCTCATCAACCTTTTAAACAGACAAAAAAAGACCAGTCAACGACTGGTCTTTTTACTCAGCGTGGCGGCTTCCTACCCTCGCAGGCAGTCACCCACCAACTACTCTCGGCGTAGAGAAGCTTAACTTCTGTGTTCGGCATGGGAACAGGTGTATCCTTCTCGCCATCGCCACCACACTGTATTTTTAGAAGGTTTGCACCCTCAAAACTGGACATCATTGTTTGTTTTTGTTGCCGTGAACCGTATTTGCTCACTAGCGCTTACGCGCTTTGGTTAAGTCCTCGACCGATTAGTACTGGTCCGCTCCAA